>URWM01000202.1 GCA_900551655.1 uncultured Collinsella sp. | reverse complement strand
GGCCATCTCCCTGGGCACCTCCAAGATCAATGTCAACACCGACCTGCAGCTCGTCTTCGCCAAGGGCGTCCGCGAGTACATCGAGGCCGGCAAGGATCAGCAGGGCAAGGGCTTTGACCCCCGCAAGCTCCTCAAGCCTGGTCGCGACAACATCGTTGCTCGCACCAAGGAGCTCATGGAGGAGTTTGGCTCCGTCAACAAGGCGTAAGCGTCGCTAAACTTCCCGCCGGAAGCCCCGTCTCCCTACACTGTTTCCTTTGCGCTCACCTGGCTTCGCCAGAAGTCGCGCCAAGGAAACAGTTCCGGGGGACGGGGCTTCCTTCGTTTAACGCCGCAGGGTTACGAGGCTGAATTAAAATGGCTTCTGGCTTCGCCAGAAGTCGCGCGACGGAATCAGCTCCGGGGAAACGGGGCCTCCTTTGTTAACTCGCTACAGGGTTACTGGGCTGAAGTCTTTTTTTTGACTACCGTTCGGCGGCGTTGATGGCTCCCCTGTTGGGGCTTTCTTTTTATCTCGCTACAATGTGCTTCAAGAGTTCTAATGACTTGGAGTTTGGTATGGCTGTTATTGATGTGCTGCCTTCGGATGGGAAGGTTATTGACGAGGGTCCTGTTGGCTGCTCTGTTGATGTTTGCTGTGATGATTTTCGTCATCTCGATATTGGACTGCCGCCTGAGATTCTTCGTCTTAAGGATGCCGGGTATTTGACGCAGGCTGTTGCTGCCTGCGATCGCCTTTTGGAGCAGAACCCTGAGCCTTCGCTGGCTGCTTGTGTTCGTGCCGAGCGGTATCGCATGCTCGAGACGCCGCTTCATTTTTCGGTGTCGCGTGATCGGGCCATTGCGATGATTCGCGAGGAGTGGCCTGAGTTTACCGAAGATCAGTTTGATGACCTGATTAATCGCAAGCGTATAGACTGGCGCTTTATCGATGGCGAGCTGTTTGTTCTCGATAACTTTCTCGATTCGCTTCGCGTGTACCCCAAGGAGGTTCCGGGCCTGCGTCCCGACTCTACGGACGGCATAGCGCTGCGTAACCAGATGCTCAGGGAGATGGAGTCGCAAAACGGGCTGACTCGCGTCATCACGCTTAAGGCATCCGTGTCTGTCCCCGGGGCTCTGGAGGGAGAGACCGTTCGCGCGTGGCTTCCCGTTGCCGCCGTCTGCCGCCAGCAGTCTCAGGTCGAGATGCTTGATATGACGCCGGAGGGGGCCATTGCTCCTGCGAGCGCCTCGGCGCGCACTGCCTCATGGGTCTCCTCGACCGATCGCACATTCTCGGTGACCTATCGCTATCAAATCGATGCCGCTTATCGCGATATTTATGGGGGTGCGCTTCCGGCGCATCCCTGTATGGACGCGCCGTTGCCCGAAGATATTTCCGAGGACCGTCCGCACATTGCATTCACGCCGTATCTGCAGCAGCTGACGGCCGGTGTTGTTGACGGACTCGAGGATCCGCTCGATCGCGCCCGTGCTATCTATGATTATCTGACGCAGCATATCGACTATCGCTATCAGCCGCCGTACTTGCTTTTGGGATCTATTGCTGATGACTGCGCGCATTCGCTCCGCGGCGATTGCGGCGTTATGGCGCTCACGTTTATCACCATGTGCCGTATCGCGGGCGTGCCTGCCCGTTGGCAGAGCGGCCTGTACGTTGCGCCCGATTCGGTGGGGTCGCACGATTGGGCTGAGTTCTATACGCCGCAGACCGGTTGGCTCAACGCCGACGTGTCATTTGGATCTTCTGCTCGCAGGATGGGGGAGGAATGGCGCCGCCGCCACTATTTTGGCAATCTCGACCCGTGGCGCATGGTGGCAAACTGTCGGTTCCAGGCGGGGTTTGAACCTGTCTTTGACGGCATGCGCGAGGACCCCTACGATAACCAGATGGGTGAGGCTTCGGTCGACGGTCGCGGATGCCGTCAGCGCGAGATGCTCCGCACGGTCGAACTCATCGAAATGCTCGAAGTTCCATTTTCGGACTAATCGGTAGAAAGCTGTGATAAACTAACTCACGCATTACGTGCCCGAGTGGCGGAATTGGCAGACGCAGTGGACTCAAAATCCACCGTTGGCAACAACGTGCGAGTTCGAGTCTCGCCTCGGGCACCATACATGCAAGTGAGCGTTCAAGGGGGTTGCGGCCCCCTTTTTCGTGCCGAACTCGCGTGAGCGCGCGGAGCGTTAAGCAAACAGGCCTGTGGCCTGTTTGTAGCGGAGCGTGGCGAGGGCGCCGTGCGCCCGAAGCCCGGGGCTTCGCGAAGCGAAGGCCCTTCGAGTCTCGCCTCGGGCACCATACATGCACCTGCGCTTCAAGGGGGTCAAGGCCCCCTTTTTCGTGTACGTAATGTGATAACGCGCGGCACGTGTTATTATTCGCAAGGCGTTGTTCCCGCAATGCCCTAAAGAGGAACCCGAGGGTTCCCACCTTTTGGCGCCAATGAGCAGCTGACTGGTCATACAACTTAGACCCATTTCCTCAAATCGAGGATGTCTATGTGTACGACCTGGATGCTGAGAAGCGCCGGGTTATTTTTTTATGAATGGAGGTAGGGAAAATAGCTAAGTCTGATGACACCCGCATCAACGACGAGATCACTGCATCTTCGTGCCGTTTGATTGGCGTCGATGGCTCTCAGCTCGGCCTGTTCGCCATCCGCGATGCCCAGCGCGTCGCCGACGATCAGGGTCTCGACCTGGTCGAGATCGCTCCCAACGCGGAGCCGCCGGTCTGCAAGGTCATGGACTACGGTAAGTTCAAGTACCAGCAGGCCATGAAGGCCAAGGCCGCTCGTAAGAACCAGTCCAAGGTCGAGGTCAAGGAAATGAAGTTCCGACCCAAGATCGACGTTGGCGACTACGAGACCAAGAAGGGCCACGTTCTGCGTTTCCTCAAGAAGGGCGCACGCGTTAAGATCACCATCATGTTCCGCGGCCGTGAGATGGCTCACCCGGAGCAGGGTCTTAACGTTCTCGAGCGTCTCGCCGAGGATCTCAAGCCTTACGCTACGGTCGAGTCCAAGCCTAAGATGGAAGGCCGTAACATGCTTATGCTGCTTGCCCCGATTAAGGGCGCCTTTGATGAGGATAAAGCGGCAGGCGATACCAAGTAACTAGTGTTCTGTAACCGATTAAGGAGTATTTCATGCCTAAGATGAAGTCCCACAGCGGCACCAAGAAGCGTTTCCGCAAGACTGGTACCGGCAAGCTTATGCGCGCCAAGGCTTTCAAGAGCCACATCCTGAGCAAGAAGTCCACCAAGCGTAAGCGTGGCTTCCGTCAGGAGACCGAGATCGCCGCTGCCGACCGCAAGGTCATCAAGTCGCGTCTCGCCTAAGTTCGCGTTCCCGTTTTTCGTTTTACCGTCTAGGAGTTGATAGAACATGGCACGTATTAAGCGCGCTGTTGCCGCCAAGAAGAAGCGCCGTACCGTTATGCACCGTGCGAAGGGTTACTACGGTGCCGCTTCGCGTACTTACAAGCATGCTAAAGAGCAGGTCCAGCACTCCCTGCAGTATCAGTATCGTGATCGCCGCAACAAGAAGCGCGAGATCCGCTCTCTCTGGATCACCCGTATCAACGCTGCTGCTCGCCTGAACGACATCTCTTACTCTCAGTTCATGCACGGCCTGAAGGTTGCCGGCATTGAGCTCGACCGCAAGGTCCTGGCCCAGATGGCTTATGAGGGCATCGAGTCCTTCAACGAGCTGGCTGCCATTGCCAAGAAGGCTCTCGAGGCCTAATAGATTCTGTTGAATCGCTAGGGGAGTGTCGCACTGTGCGCGGCACTCCCTCTTTTTTATCGAAAGCGCTGGTTTATATAGCAAAAGCGCGGGTAGATAGACACTTACAGGTGACCGATCTTTATATATCTCTTAACCGAAGGGTCATCATCTGATACGCGCAGTATTTCTGCACCAGCCTTTCTATTACTTATATAGGAAGCGATAAGTTGTGTAGGACTTGTGAAGAGTGGAATTGACGTCCCACATCGCTTCGCGGTCTGGCAATATATCTCCTTGCCGCGCGGCCCGGTCGAACCGGATCAGCCGCA
>URWM01000201.1 GCA_900551655.1 uncultured Collinsella sp. | reverse complement strand
CGTCGGCAGCGTCAGATGTGTATAAGAGACAGGACCCGCGCCATGCCGGACGCCCGATACGCCTCGGCCGATGCGACCCAGGCCTCGGCCGATCCCACGCGCGTTGTGAATTACGGGAATGCAGCGCAGGATCCGTATGGTGCCTCGTCGCAGAGCCCCTACGGCAACGCGGCGGCAGACCCTTATGATGACCTGCTGCAAAATCCCATTCCGCAACCTCAGCAGACGACATATATGCCGCGCACGGCACAGCCGCGCTACGAGTCGCGCGACCGATATGCGCGCGAGCCGTATCGTGAGTATCCCAAGTCCATCCCTCAGTATGGCGAGGACGAGGAGAAGAAGCCTTCGCGTTCGTCGAGCGTGATCAAGAAAATCCTGATCGTGCTGGCGATCTTCTTTGCCCTGTCGGTTGTGTTTGCCATCGTGTCGGGCATGCTCAACAAGCGGGGCGCCGCGACTGATACCACGGCCGAGCAGACCGAGACGACCCAGTCCGGCGCCGTCGACCTGAGCGATATCCCGGGTCAGTACTGGTCCAACGCCAAGAAGCTCCTCAAGTCGCGCGGGGCCGATCTTTCGAATGCCGTGATTCTGACCGACGACGGCTCGACGCCCGTTGTCGATGCCAACTGGGTCGTGACGTCTGCCTACTATAACGACAACGGTAACCTCGAGATTCAGCTCACGCGCAAGGACAGCTCGTCGGGTAATGCGTCCGGCGACCAGGGCACCTCGGACAGCTCGAGCTCCAACACGCTGGAGGACCTGAGCAACAAGGCCCAGGAGCTGGGAGATAAGGCCCAAGAGCTGGGTGACACGGCTCAGAATCTCGGCGATACCGCACAGAACCTGGGCGATATGGCAACGAACGCCTGGGGTGCCCTGCAAAACGGCATTTCGGGCGCGCAGGGGAACTAGCGGTCGAGCGGCTAGAGCCTTAGCAGTGCAAACAAAAACGGGACGCAGGATTGCGTGACCGGGCGCGTAGGCGCGTAGGCGCGTTGGTCGGCGGTCCTGCGTCCCGTTTTGCTGTCGATTACAGCTGCTCGGCCGGACGGTCAGGCGAGCTGAAGCCCGAGTCAAACGTGACGACGCACGAGGCGTCGGGTCGGCGCTCGTGCACGATGCGCGTGACGAGCTCCAGCAGCTCCTCGTCAGATATGTCAAAGCCGTCGGGACGCACCAGGTCAAACGAAACGAACCCGTCGTGCTCGTGCAGGTCGTGGATGGAAAGCGCGGGGTCGATCTGCATGATGCCGCGCTTGACCCAGCCGCGCAGGTCGTCGCCGGTGGTGGCGATGGGGTCGCAGTGTAGCGTGATACCGATGCCCATCTGCCGTTTGATATCGTGCTCAATGGTGTCCAGGATCTCGTGATGTTCAAACGCATCGCCCTCGCCGGGCATTTCCACGTGTGCGCTGGCAAACTGGCGGCCGGGGCCGTAGTCGTGCACCATCAGGTCGTGCGTGCCTAGGACCTGCGGATACGACATGATCTTGTCGCGGATTGCCTGGACGAGCTTGGGGTCGGGCGCTTGCCCCAACAGCGGGCTGATGGCGTCGCGCACCAGGCCCATGCCGCTGATGCAGATGAAGATGCCCACGCCCAGGCCTGCCCAGCCGTCGAGGTCAAAGCCGGTCGTCTGCGAAATAAGCGCTGCGGCCAGGACCGAGGACGAGGTAATGACGTCGTTTTTGGAATCCTGCGCCGTGGCGATAAGCGTCTCGGAATCTATGCGGTTGCCCAGCGTGCGGTTGAACGCCGCCATCCAAAACTTGACGAGCATGGACAGGACAAGGGCGGCCATGGAGAGCACCGAATAGGCGGTGGGGGAGGGCTTGATGATCTTGGTGACCGACTCCAGGATCAGGTTGATGCCGACGGCGCAAACGAGGACGGCGACAAACAAGCCGGCGAGGTACTCGTAGCGGCCGTGACCATAGGGGTGCCCCTCGTCGGCGGGGCGGCTGGCAAGGCGGAACCCGAGCAGGCTCACGATGTTGCTCGAGGCGTCGGAAAGGTTGTTGAAGGCATCGGCGATAAGCGAGACGGAGCCTGCGAGCAGACCAGCTATGCCCTTGGCCAGGCACAGCGTGATGTTGAGGCCGATGCAGATGAGGCTTGCGGCAAAACCCGCGTTGGTGCGGCAAGAGGTATCGACCGGCTTACTTTCGCTGCCGGGAACAAGCGTATGTACCAGCCGATTTACAAATAGCATAACGATCGTCCTCACAATCATGTTTAAGGGGATAGTGTAGCTCGCGCGGGGGCGCCGTGCACCGATGCTCAGAAAATGCAGCAATAGTCTGCCGGTGCTAACGAGCGAGCCTTCTCGTCTGCCTGGGTGGTCCATTTTGGGCCACATGGGTATGGGCATGTGCCTGTTTGCTCGACACACTTAATGTCGACAGCCCCTGTGCAAAGGAGGACGTTTCCATGGACGAGATGTTTGCCATTAAATGCCAAAACTGCGGCGGCCCCATGTATTCGCACCAGGCAAAGCGCAGCTTTGAGTGCGCCTATTGCGAAACGGTTATTCCGTGGAAGGCGGATGCCGGGGAGCCCAAGAGCGCCCTGGGTATCCGTCATACGCCGTTGACGGTGGTTGACGGGCTGCTCAAGCTCACGCACGTCTCGCAGCTCGAGCGCCCAGAGGACCCGGACTGGTATTTCTTCAATTCGCACTGGCGCAATCAGTCGGTTCTGGAGCATCTGCTGTGGGAAGATCGCGGAACGGCGCAGGAGTTCCAAGAGGCGACGCACGTGAGCATTCCCTGCCCCTTCTGCGGCGCGTCCTTTGAGGGCGAGTCGACCCAACGTGTGTTTGAGTGCCCGTCCTGCGGCAACAAGATTGGCGTGGCTGACCTGCTCAAGCCCGGCACGTTTAGCAAGCGCCTGACCATGGGCGTGGGTGCCGAATACGTTCCCGAACAGGGCGTCCCCTGTGAGATATCGCCGCAGCAGGCACGTGCCAACGCACTGCAGCTGGTGCGCCAGTACCCGGAGATATTTGCCGGTCACGATGTAGAAGACGTAATCCAAAATGACATGATGCTCTTCTATTTCCCCATGGCGCTGGCGGACCTGCACATGATGGCGTCCTTCCCGGGCAAGGGCTTGAGCAAGGAGACCCTGGTGTACTACGAGGTGCTCGACTGGGCATATCCGCGGGCAAACTACCTGGACGTTCGCCTTATGGGCATTTTGGAGCCGTGGGACTTTGCCAAGGTTGGGCCGTTTGACCCGGCCATGCAGGAAGGTGACTTTCGCGTTGTCTCCGTCGATGCGTCTACCAAGGACCAGGTGGTTATTGATAAGTTGGCGCTCGACGTTGCGGGCAACGACGCCGAGGCGGTGCTGGGGTTCAATAAAAAGAGCATCCGCACGTGGGCGCGCAAGGCCCGCAAGCACAAGGACGGCTTGGTTATGGTGCCGGTGTACTTTGTCGATCGTCCTGCCTCGGATAGTCGCGATGGCGAACAGGTGCGCATCGCCGTGAACGGCCAGACGGGCCGCGCGGCTGCGGTGGTGTTTAGCGACAAGCGCGAGACGCATGTGGTGGCACCGCTCAATCCCAACGTGATGCTGTCGAGCGAAAGCACCGTGCACGCCACGCCCATCGAGGTCAAATACGTTAAATCGCCGTTCCTATACCAGATCGTACGCCGTGGAGGCGGCGAGCAGCCGCGACAGGTGGCGGCCGCAGCCGAGGGTTCCTACCGAGAGGAGAAGCCCAAACGCCGCGGTCTGCTGGGTGCGCTATTTGGGAAGTAGGGGAGCGGTGCCGGTTGGCACCGTAACGTGATGGCCGGGGGTATGGGACGGCTCTCAGGAGTGCGGGCTGCCGTCTGATTGTTTGAGGGTGCCAGATGTAAATAAACAGTGGAGCGGCTGCAAAAGAGCCGCCCCACCGGGTAAAATCAGGTTGTGCCGCGGAACCCGCTCCTCAGCTAGTCACACTTCGGAAGCGCGGGCAACGCAGGTATTATCGTCTAAAGGGCCGGCTGCAACCGGCCCTTTTCATGACTCCCTTCGCTATCCGTTACTGCTTATATTCTCGCCA
>URWM01000200.1 GCA_900551655.1 uncultured Collinsella sp. | reverse complement strand
GCCTTCGTCGGCAGCGTCAGATGTGTATAAGAGACAGATGACCACCAGCCGCGAGGAATTCGACCGCCTGATGAACGAGCAGCGCGAGCGTGCCCGTGAGGACCGCAAGAAGATGGGCGATCTCGGCTGGCAGAGCGAGGATCTGGGGCTGGACAAGTCCATCAAGACCGCATTCGACGGCTACGACACCCTCGAGGAGTCCGCAAAGATCCTTGCCATCGTAAACGAGGGCGAGGTTTCCGGCGCGGCCGCCAAGGGCGAGAAGATCACCGTTGTGCTCGACCGCACTCCGTTCTATGCCGAGATGGGTGGCCAGCAGGGCGATGCCGGCGAGCTTTCCGCCGAGGGCGTTTCGCTGACCGTTTCCGATACCAAGAACCACAACGGCCTGTATGCCCATGTCGCGCACGTTGCCGAGGGCACGCTGACCGTCGGTGCCACCGTGACCGCCGCGCTCGACGCCGAGCGCCGTGGTTTCCTGCGCCGAAACCACACCGCCACCCACCTGCTCGACGCCGCCCTTAAGCAGGTCCTGGGCGAGCATGTCTCCCAGGCCGGCTCGCTGGTGACGCCCGAGCACCTGCGCTTTGACTTCACGCACTTCGAGGCCCTGTCTTCCGAGCAGCTCAAGGCTGTCGAGTACCTGGTCAACCAGCAGATCTTCGCTTCCAAGCCGGTCGTGACCCGCGTCATGGGCATCGACGAGGCCAAGGCCGCCGGTGCTGTCGCCCTCTTTGGCGAGAAGTACGGCGACGTCGTCCGCGTCGTCTCCGTAGGCGCCGAGGACCAGCCGTTCTCCCGCGAGCTCTGCGGTGGCACGCATGCCGCCAACACCGCCGAGATCGGTCTGTTCAAGATCATCTCCGAGTCCTCCACGGGCTCGAATGTCCGCCGTATCGAGGCCGTGACCTCTAAGGGTGCTCTCGACTATATGGCCGACCGCCTGGCGCTCGTCGACGCCGCCGCCGCTGCGCTCAAGTGCCGCGTAGACGAGGTTCCCGCCCGCGTGGAGAATCTGCAGGCCGAGCTGCGCGAGACTTCCAACAAGCTCAAGAAGGCGCTCACCGGTGGCTCTTCCGATGCGATCTCCAGCGCCATCGACGGCGCTGTCGAGCTGAATGGCTACAAGCTCGTTGTCGCTGAGCTTCAGGGTCTCGAGGCTGCCGACCTGCGCAACGTTTGGGATACCGTGCACCAGAAGGTCGCCGGCCCCGTCGCCTGCGTTGTTGCCAGCGTGACCGAGAAGGGCACCCCGGCTCTGCTCGCCGCCGGCTCCGATGACGCCGTGAAGGCCGGTTTCCACGCCGGTAACGTGATCAAGCAGATCGCGGGTCTGGTCGACGGTCGCGGTGGCGGTCGTCCCAACATGGCCCAGGCCGGTGGCAAGAACGCCGCCGGTATCGCCGATGCCCTCGCGGCCGCCAAGACCGCGCTCGGCGCCTAAGAACCTAGGTTGTCGCTGTGGTCGCGCTCGCGCTGGACATAGGGGAGACCAGGATTGGCATCGCCGTCTCGAGCCGTGATGGCAAGATGGCGATGCCTGTCAAGGTGCTTCCGGCTGCCGAGGTCACTGGCATGGCAAAGACGTTTCGCTACCTGGTTGAGGACTATGAGCCCGACATCCTGGTAAGCGGACGTCCCCTGACCATGGCCGGTGAGCCCGGCCCCCAGGCCGAGCGCGTCGCCGCCGTGGCCCAAAAGATTGCCGACGAGCTCGAACTTCCGCTGGAGTTTGAGGACGAGCGTCTGTCCTCGCAGGAGGCCAAGCGAATCCTGCGGGAGCAGGGGCTCAACGAAAAGCAGATGAGGGGCAAGATCGACATGATTGCCGCCAGCCTGTTTTTGCAGACGTGGCTCGATCGTAAAAACGAGGAGGTTCAGCATGCCTAGCGCTTCCGATCCGCGCCAGCAGAATCGTACACGGCAGCCCGCGCTGCGCCCTGCTCAGCCTGGTCAGCGCCCCGCGCAGCCGACGCAGCGTTCGGTTCAGCCTACTCAGCGTGCTGCTCAACAGCCCGCCGCTCGTCCCGCGCAGCCCGCTGGCGGCGCTCGTTTTAAGCAACAGGCTCCTGCCCAGCGCACGCAGGGACAGGCCCCGCAATCACGCTCCCACGCACATCATGCTCATGGCTCGCACGGCGTTGCTCCGGCCACGCGCTCGAGCTATAACACGCATGCCCGCCGTGGTGCCCAAAAGAAAAGCTCCCCGGTGCCTATGATTATCGGTGGCGTTGTCGCCGTGCTTGCGCTTGTCGCGATCGTTTTCTTTGTCGTGCCGGCCGTCAAGGGCTTCTTTGGCGGTGAGGATGCGAACGTCGCTGCTGGCCAGCAAGTTACTATCACGATTCCCGATGGTGCCTCGGGTGACAGCATCGCTTCGATTCTCTCTGAGAACCATATCGTCGAAGATCCCAAGGATTATTACGCGGCGGTCAAAAAGCTCAACGCCGACATGTCGCTTAAGCCTGGCACCTACTCGTTCAACACGCTCATGGACGCGACCAAGGTCGTTCAGCAGCTCATGGAAGGCCCCAATGCGGGCTCCGATGCGCTGACTATCCCTGAGGGTCTGACGGTTGACCAGGTCGCTGACCGCGTGGCCAAGGCATACGACAGCATTTCTAAGGAGGACTTCCTTAACCAGGCCAAGGCGAGCAATTATGTGAATGATTACGCTTTCCTTAAAGACGCCGCGAACGATTCGCTCGAGGGCTTCCTGTTCCCCAAGACCTATTCGCTGGGTAAGGACCCAAGCGCCGATGATGTGATTCGCGCCATGCTTGACCAGTTCAACGCCGAGTATAAGTCGCTTGACTTTGCCAGCTGCGAGGCCAAGATCAAGGAGCGCTATGGCGTGGAGATGTCCGATTACGACATCGTTAACCTTGCCTCGATCGTCGAGCGCGAGGGCCTCAACGCCGACCAGCGCGCGCATGTGGCCTCGGTCTTCTACAACCGTCTGGCGGGCAAGCTCGATGGCCTGCGCTACCTCAACAGCGACGCGACCATGATGTACGTCACCGGTGGCGAGGTTACCGCCGACGACCTGCAGAGTGATAGCCCCTATAACACCTATAAGCACGAGGGCCTCCCGCCCACGCCCATTTGCTCTCCGTCGCTCGAGGCGCTCAAGGCCACCCTTGAGCCGACCGACTCCGACGACCTGTATTTCTACATTACGCAGGACGAAGAGTATTTCTCGAAGACCTACGAAGAGCATCAACAGTCTTGGAATTGATCATGAGGATTTTTAGCCCCAAACGATATGTTGTCTCGGTCGATCGCATCGACCTCGATACCCTCTGGGCCGACGGCAAGCGCGCCATTCTGCTTGACCGCGACAACACCCTGGTGCCACGTGATACCGAGCAGGTACCCGCTGCGGTCTCCGCCTGGCTCGAGGCCGCCCATGCTAAGGGCTTTAAGCTGTGCATGGTGTCCAACAACTGGCATCGCGACCAGGTTATGGCGTCGGCGCGCGAGCTGGGGCTCGAGGCCATCAGCCATGCCATGAAGCCGGCGCCCTTTGCCCTCAAAGCGGGTCTTAAGCGTCTGGGCGCCACGGCTGACGAGGCCGTGCTGGTCGGCGATCAACTGTACACGGACGTGTGGAGCGGAAACTTTGCCGGCGTTGACACTATTCTGGTCAAGCCGCAGGCAACCCAGGACCTGTGGTACACGCAGATCTTCCGTATCTTTGAGCGCCGGGCCCTGCGCGACCTTCCCTGCGAGGAATAGGTTTCGCCATGTCTCAGCACATCAAACACGGCTGCGACCATATCTTCTTTATCGGCTTTTTGGGCGCGGGCAAGTCGACGCTTGCGCGCAACGTGGGCACTATGTTCAAGCGTCGATTCATCGATACCGATCGTTTGGTTGTGCGTCGATGCGGCAAGTCGGTGACCGAGATATTTAAGACCGAGGGCGAGGATCGTTTTCGCGAGCTCGAGACCTCGGCACTTCGTTCGCTTCAGAGCGAGCGCAGCCTGCTGGTATCGTGCGGGGGTGGCATCGTCGAGACGCCGGTGAACATTGAGCTGATGCACGAGATGGGTACCTGCGTGTACCTCGAAGGCGACTT
>URWM01000199.1 GCA_900551655.1 uncultured Collinsella sp. | reverse complement strand
CGAGATTCCTCTACGTCTCGTGGGCTCGGAGATGTGTATAAGAGACAGGTGCTCGAGGCCGCGGGCTTGGATGTCTCTGAGCTGCGTGACCCTGGTCGTCACCTCATCGTGCGCGGCCGCGACACACAGGCCGGTGAGGGTGCGGTCGGCGATATCGAGTTTGTCATCGTGCGTCCCAGCGACGCGCCCGCCTTTGTGGGCTGCGGCGGTGCCGACTGCGGCATCTGCGGCTGGGACTCGCTTATCGAGGCAGACCTCAACCTGCTGCAGCTGGTCGACCTGGGCTACGGCCTGTGCACGTTTATCGAGGCGGAGCCCGCGTGGCGCGCCGGCCAGGCCGAGCGCAACTATGCCCGCCGTGGGTCGCTTCGCGTGGCAACCAAGTACCCGCGCATCGCGAGTGCCTGGTATGCCGAGCGCGGCGTGAACGCCGACATCGTCTCGCTGCACGGCAACATCGAGCTGGGCCCCATTGTCGGCATGACCGATCGCATCGTGGATATTACCGCCACGGGCGCCACGCTGCGCGACAACGACCTGGTCATCACCGGCCGCATCATGGACTGCACGGCCCACTTCTTTGTCAATCCGGGTGCCGCGCGCTTGGATCCGCGCGTGCGCAACCTGGCCGATCGCCTGGCTGCGGCCGTTAAGGACAAACATTTTGAGCCCGTCGCGGGCTCGGCACAATAGCGCGAGCACGCACGGGCGCCCCAACGTACGGGCTGCGGGCCGACTGGCGCCGCCGCCCGGCCTCTCGTTTTTCGAACACAACCTCGACCGATAGGGGATACCGATATGAAGACCATCAAGCTTGCTCCCGGTGAGCGCCTCGTTACCAACCAGCTCAACCGAAAGGGCGTGCTGCCGCAAAACATCGTCGACGCCGCCCGCGATATCGTGGCAAACGTGCGCGCCAATGGCGATGCCGCGGTGCGCGATTACTGTCAGCGTTTTGACGGCGTTGAGCTGCAGAGCTTTCGTCTGCCGCAAGAGCAGATCGATGCCGCGCTCGAAGGCCTCGACCCGGCCTTTGTCGCCGCGCTCGAGAAGGCTGCACGCCAGATTCGCGAGTTCCACCAGCGCGAGGTCGAGCAGAGCTGGTTTACCACGCGTGCGGACGGCACGATGCTCGGCGTTAAGGTGACCCCGCTCGCGGCGGCCGGCATCTACGTGCCGGGCGGTCGCGCACAGTATCCCTCCACGGTGCTCATGAATGCCATTCCCGCCAAGGTCGCCGGCGTTGAGCGCGTGGTCATGGTGACCCCGCCGCAAAAAGACGGCCTGATCAGCCCCTACACGCTCGCCGCGGCAAAGCTCGGCGGCGTGGACGAGATCTATATGGTGGGCGGCGCCCAGGCCGTGGCCGCGCTGGCATACGGTACCGAGACCATTCCGCGCGTCGACAAAATCACCGGCCCGGGCAACGCCTTTGTCGCCGCTGCCAAACAGATTGTCTCGGGTGACGTGGGTATCGATATGGTCGCCGGTCCCTCCGAGGTCTGCGTGCTGGCCGATGCTACGGCCAAGCCCATGGTGGTCGCGGCCGACCTGATGGCCCAGGCCGAGCACGATCCGCTGGCAGCCTGCTATCTGGTGACCTGCGACGAGCGGTTTGCGCGTGAGGTCGAGGCGGGTATCGATATTCTGGTAGCGCAGTCGCCACGCGCCGAAATCACGCGCGCTTCGCTCGACAATGAGGGCACCATCGTGGTGGCCGCCGACATGGCTGCCGCCGTCGAGGCGGTGAACACCGTGGCGCCCGAGCACCTGGAGCTGCACTGCAAGGATGCGATGGGCCTGCTCGGCGGCATTCGCAACGCCGGCGCCATCTTTGTGGGCGCTTGGAGCTCCGAGCCGCTCGGCGATTATGTTGCCGGCCCCAACCACACGCTGCCGACCGGCGGCACGGCCATGTTCTCCAACCCGCTTTCGGTGGAGGAGTTCGTCAAGCGCTCGAGCGTCATTTGCTATACGCCCGAGGGCCTGCTCTCCGATGCTCCCGCTACGCAACGTTTGGCCGAGGCCGAGGGCCTGTGGGCGCACGCGCTTTCGGCCGCACTGCGCCGCCGCGTGCTGGAGCAGGGCGAGGATGCCGTGAGCGCCGCGTCGTTGGCCGCGGCCGACCTGACCAAGGTCGCCTGGCCGGGCGACGCCGTGGCGACGGTTGCCGAGGGCGTGGACCTGGCGGCTGCAAGCGCGAATGGTGCTGACGCGGTCGTCGAGGAGGCCTAATATGGCCGAGCTGACGTCCCGCATGAAGGAGCTCGTCCAGCCTTACCTGGCCGGTATTGAGCCCTACGATCCCAACTTTACGCCCACGCGCATCAATCTTTCGGCCAACGAGAACACCTATCCCGTGCCGGCTGGCGTGCGCGAGGCGGTCGACGCCGCCCTGGCCGCTACACCGCTCAACCGCTATCCCGATCCTATGTCCAACGATCTGCGCGACGAGCTGGCCGCTTGGCATGGTGTGGCGCGCGAGAATGTCTGCGTGGGTAACGGCGGTGACGAGCTGCTCTATAACTACCTGCTGGCGTTTGGCGGCGCGGGGCGGACCTTGCTCAACTGCCCGCCGTGCTTTAGCGAGTACGCGTTCTTTGCGTCGCTCTGCCAGACCGAGGTGCGCGACGTGTGGCGCGACCCCGCGACCTTTGAGCTCGACCAGGCAGCCGTACTTGCGGCGGCACCCGAGTGCAACCTGGCCATCGTGGCCTCGCCCAACAATCCCACGGGTGACGTGGCGCCGCTCGACTTTGTTGCGGTCCTGTGCGATGCGTGCCCCGGCATGGTGATGGTCGACGAGGCCTACGTTGAGTTTGCCGACGATTCGTTTGGCGCGGCCACCACGGCGCAGGGCCTTATCGCCGAGCATCCCAACCTGGTGATTCTGCATACGCTGTCCAAGGCGTTTGGCGCCGCCGGCACGCGTCTGGGTTATGTGATCGCGGCACCCGAGGTCATCGACGTGTTCGCGGCGATTCGCCAGATCTATTCGGTCAACGTGCTGAGCCAGGCAACCGCGCTTGCCTGCGTGCGTGCCCGCGATGCGTACACGCCCGTGGTGGCGCAGGTCGCATCCGAGCGCGAGCGCGAGCTGTGCGCCCTGCGCGCAATGGCTGCCGAGGGCCTGCCTGTGGAGGCATGGCCGAGCGCGGCGAACTTTGTGCTCGTGCGCACGCCGCATGCCGCGCACGTGCGCGAGCGCCTGCGCGACGAGTATTCGATTTTGGTGCGCGACTTTAGCTACGCGCCGGGCCTTGCGGACTGCCTGCGCATCACTGTTGGCACGCCGCAGGAAAACGATGAGGTGCTGGCCGCGTTTGCCGCGCTGGTGAAGGAGGAGATGTAGATGGGCCGTTATGCCGAGGTGACCCGCAAGACGGGTGAGACCGACATTGTCGTCAAGCTCGACCTAGACGGATGCGGCGTGTGCGATATCTCGACGGGCGTACCGTTTTTCGACCATATGCTCAACGCCTTTGGTCGCCATGGCCTGTTTGATTTGACGGTGCATGCGGTAGGCGACGTTGAGGTCGACGCGCACCACACCGTCGAGGACACGGGCATTGTGCTGGGCGAGGCGTTTTGCCAAGCGTTGGGCGACAAGGCGGGCATTACACGCTTTGCCGATGCAGCGATTGCTATGGACGAGACGCTCGTGATGGCTGCCGTGGACATTTCGGGTCGCGGCCAGGCCTATTGCGAGCTGCCCGTGCCGACCGAGCGCGTGGGCAGCTTCGATACTGAGCTGGCTGTCGAGTTCTTCTATGCCTTCGCACGCGATGCCAAGCTCACGCTGCACGTGCGCGAACTGGCGGGTGGCAACTCGCATCACATTATCGAGGCCGCCTTTAAGGCCGTGGGCCGCACGATGCGCCACGCCTGCGAGCTGGATCCCCGCGTACAGGGCATTCCCAGCACCAAGGGCTCGCTGTAGCCGACTGGCCAATAAAAACCACCACAAAGGGGACAGGCACCTTTGTGGTGGTTTTGGAAGAAGATGAGGAGGAGGGGTCGCGTGGGCGAACCGAAGATCGTGGTGATCGACTACCACAAGGGCAATCTGTCGAGTGTGGTG
>URWM01000198.1 GCA_900551655.1 uncultured Collinsella sp. | reverse complement strand
GAGATTCCTCTACGTCTCGTGGGCTCGGAGATGTGTATAAGAGACAGCGATATGCTCGAGCGTCTCCTTGTCCACAAACGGCTGCTTGGCCGTATACGCCTCGTTGGGGGTCAATGCCATGTCCCGTAAACCTCGCTATCCAGACGGCGCCATCTGCGCATCGAATCCGCATAACGTGGACCCAATGTCCGGATAGCGCTCCCGCATTGCTGCAGACAGTCCTGCGGGTGTTTCCCGCAGGCCCACCAGGCTGTTCGTGCCCGAAAAGCCCAGTTCGGCGGGTTTCGCCTCCCCGCAGGGTCAAAGTCTGCCGACTCGCCCGCGGCTCTTCGTGCCCGCGCCTCTATCAAGTGGTAACGACCCTACCACGTTGCACTTTACCAAACAAGAGTATTCGTATATAACGTTTAAAAAATGCAGGGATATGCTAGAAACATGTGTGCCACAATCCTGTATCACAATAAGTTGCAACAGATGTGCCTCACGAAGGGATTCTCTATGACCGAGCTCCAAGAACTCCGTCGCTATCGCCGCGATCTCCATCGCATTCCGGAGCTCGATTTCGATCTTCCGCAGACTATTGCCTATATCGAGGGCATGTTGGCGCCGCTCGCTTGCGAGGTGACCCATCCGTGCCCCAGCTGCGTCTGCGCTTTCTTCGACGCTGGCGTTGGTGCCGCGCGTGCCACGGCGATTCGCGCCGATATGGATGCGCTGCCCATCGCGGAGGCGACGGGAACGGCCTTTGCCTCGATCCATCCCGGCAAGATGCACGCTTGCGGACATGACGGACACATGGCCATGGCACTTGCCGCCGCGACGTATGTCGACCGTACGATTCGCGAGCAGCCGGGCGCCATTAGGCGCAACGTTCTCTTTGTGTTCCAGCCGGCCGAGGAAACGACCGGTGGTGCCAAGACGGTATGCGAGAGCGGTGTGTTCGAGCGCTATGGGGCTGACCGCATTTTTGGCTTCCATGTGTGGCCCGATCTGCCTGCCGGCACGTTGGCGAGTTGTTCCGGTCCGCTGCTGGCGCGTTCGAGTGAGACACACATTCATATTCACGGGACGAGCATCCATATCGCTAAGACCTATGGCGTTCCGGTCGAGGAGTCGCACGATGCGGCGCTGGCGGCTGCCAAGTTCTTGGTTGCCGAGCGCGAACTGATGGACGAGCTGGGCACCGACGAGCCCTGTATCGGTAAGTTTGGTCTGCTGCAGGCCGGTACGGTTTGCAACGCGGTGGCGGGGGAGGCCCATGTGGCCGGAAGCCTGCGTGTGTTTACGGACGACATGTTCGACCGGGCGCGCGAAGGCGTGCGCCGCGTGCTGGACGATGCCTGTGCCGCAACGGGCTGCACGTATGATCTCGACTTTGCCGAGGGCTATCCGCCGGTCGATAACGACCCCGAGCTGTTCGCCCACATTGCGCCTGCCTTGTCCGAGCTGCAACTTGTGGACGAGCCGCTGCTAATTGCCGAGGATTTCGCGTTCTATCAGCGCCATCTGCCGGGCGTGTTCTTCTTGCTGGGCACGGGCGTTCCTGTCGGGCAGGATAATCCGAGCGACGCCGAGGGCTGCCCCGCCTATGCTACGAGTGCCCTGCATACTGATACCATGCTCTTTGACGAGGAAATCCTGCTCAAGGGCCTCGATGTCTACAAACGACTGCTTTTGCTTGACTAAGGCGTGAAGGACTATTTGTTCTAGAAAACACGAACAAACGTACGATATAATAGAGATGTAAGTCTGTAGAAACGTTTGACGTTACTAACGTAAGGCGATACTATGATTGCATCGTAATGAGCGCTACCGGGTCTGTTTTGAGTGGAGACAGGGGATGGCTTGGAATGTCGAAATCGTCGATTATCGCAAGTGATGAGACTGCGTCCGATTTGTTGTCGCCGGTGACTCCTGGTGAGCTTCTCAAAGAGGAGTTTCTTGTTCCCATGGGCATTTCTCAATATCGCCTTGCGAAAGAGACTGGGATTCCGGCTCAGCGTATCGGGCAGATTGTCTTGGGAAAACGTCGCGTGACGGCCGACACCGACCTTCGCCTTTGCCGCTACTTTGGCCTGACGGATGGTTATTGGCTGCGCGCCCAGATAGCGTTTGATCTCGAGGCGGAGAAGAGGCGCATCGAACCGGAACTGGATAAGATCGTTCCTGTTCAGCAGGCTATCGCATTGTAGTGCTCAAAGATGATGGGGGTGGCGATGAGGCGACGCCGACAGTCTTCCGTATATAGTCCGGGTGGATGCGGGTGCGGTTTGCTACTGCTTCCGGTCATCGCTGTGAGCATTGGCGTGATGTTTGTGCTTGCCGGGTTGGCGGCAGCGGCACTCGTGTTGCTGATTGTGGCCATTGGCGTGACAATTTGGCTGTGCCGTTCTCGCGAGCAGCGTCGTGCCGATGGTAAGACCAATGTTGGATGGGTCATCTTCCTGATCATTGCGTACCCGCTGAGTGTCAGCTACCTGGTGTTCTTTGCCCTGTTGATGATCAGTGCCTTTACCGGGGAATCCGTTACGGTGGGTTGATACGCTGCCAGCAGACGGTCGTGCAAAGTGCGTTTGCTCGGCGTTTGGATAACTGCATTGGCCGTTTACCGCAGCCTTAGCTCTCAGCTAATGAATTCAAGTTTAATCCTTCCTACGATGTGCTGTGTGCCGGCACGGTAGTCGGATCGTAGGAAGGATGCATGATGAAAAAGCTTGAAAACGAAGTGCTGCTGAGCCGTCGCGCTGCACTTGGCGCATTCGCCACCGTCGCCTTGGGGACTGCCAGTCTTCTTGCCGGTTGTGGTAGCGATAAAGCGACCGTCACCGAGGACGCCGACGATGGTGACAAGAAGGAAGAGACGAAGAAGGAAGAGCAGCCTACGACTGACCTGGCTGTTGGCACGACGGTGACCACGGCTGCTGGCCTTTCTGTCGTCGTCGATTCCGTCCAACCCGGCCTCACAAATTTTGACGGTTCTACCATGACGGGCATTCACGTCACGTACGTCAACAACGGCGATGAGGGCGCAGATTACAATATCTACGACTGGAAGGGCGAGGACGCCAACGGTGCTCAGCAGAACCAGGGTTATTACAGCGAGGGCTCCGATGAGCTGCAGTCTGGCACCCTTGCCGCTGGTGGCTCCGTGGCGGGCAATATCTACTTTGATGGCGATATCAAGAAGGCACTGTATTTTGCCAACATGTTTGATAAGTCTACCACTGCAAGCTGGGTGTTGGCCTAGCATGTCGCTACCGTTGCGCCGTATGGGAGGTGAAGTCGTATGCCCGATAAAAAGCTGACTGACGAGTTACTCAATGAGCTTCTCGACGCGCCAAACATCGATGGATATATCAAAGAACACGACTTTGCCGCCCCGTCGCTTTCGGACTACCTTAAGCAGCTGCTGCAGGAAAAGGGCTTAGAGCGCTCGCGCGTGGTGCGGATGGCCGACCTCAATGAGACCTTTGGTTATCAGATTTTTACCGGTGCACGCCACCCAAGCCGTAATAAGGTGCTGCAGATTGCCTTTGCGATGGCGTTGACGCTCAAGGAGACCAACCGCGCTCTGACGGCTGCCGGGGTAAGCGTCCTCAACTGTCAGGACCGTCGCGATGCGATTGTCATCTTTTGTATTGATCGCGGCTGCAGCCTGCAAAAGATCAACGAGGAACTGTATCGCTTTGGCGAGGAGACGGTGAGTTAGCGGCCGATGGCTGAGTTGGCTGTTACCAAAACAACTATGCGAACGAACAGGGCGTGGATGCCATGG
Source organism: uncultured Collinsella sp. (assembly GCA_900551655.1). Classification (GTDB taxonomy): domain Bacteria; phylum Actinomycetota; class Coriobacteriia; order Coriobacteriales; family Coriobacteriaceae; genus Collinsella. Next base: position 312 of record URWM01000198.1, on the reverse strand, counting down.
GGTGTCCGCGCCCTGCGCTATGATGGACGCCATGGATACTCAGAGCCCAACATATTCCGATGACGAGCTGACTGCTTCACTTGTCGAGCATTTGGCGTCGCTCGACCGCGATGGCAGCTATCGTATGGAGCGCGTGCTCAAGCTCTCGGATGTCGAGACGACCGAACTCGTCTATTTTGAGGGCTCTGGCGGCGGGTCTCTCGGCCCCTTTGTCCGCAAGCGCATCGATGCTTCGGTGCAGATTGGTGGAGCATATGAGCGCCTGTTTGCGGCCCAGCGCGCCGGTCGTCGTTTTGAGCACTTGCCTCGAAT
>URWM01000197.1 GCA_900551655.1 uncultured Collinsella sp. | reverse complement strand
CCTCTACGTCTCGTGGGCTCGGAGATGTGTATAAGAGACAGATAGTAGTCGGCGACTGCCTGCGGTTGTGTCAGCGCCTCGTAAAACGCAAACTCCTCTTCGCTAAGCCCAAGCGCCTTTGCCTTTTGGTTTTCGGAAAGCATCTCTTTCGCCATCTTGAGCATTTCTTCGAATACCTCAGCGTTTGTGAGCTGCCCGTTGAGATAGCCATTTACCATGCTTTGCATGAGTTCTGAGTACTTCTTTGCCTGCGTTACGCTCTTCTTGCGGTAGCCCTTGATCTGGTCGTCGATGAGTTTTCTCAACAACTCGTAAGCCAAGTTCCTCTCTTTCATACGCGAGAGGCTCGACAGAAACTTGGGATCAAAAATCGAAACCGTTTCGTCTTCCACCTTAAACAAGTCTATTACGCCGTCGGTATGGACGATGTTCTGTTCGAGTAGTGCATTGATGCGGTCATTTACCTGCTTAAGGGTAAGTTTGCCTCCGTTTTTGCTGCGGGTGCCGCCCTGCTCGGTGAGCTGAAGGATAAGTTCTCGAACAACCTGGAAATAGCCAGCCTCGATGCGCTGCATGTCTGTTGCGCGACTTTTGGCGAGTCCATAGGCTTTGAGCATGACTCCTGCCTGCTCAACAAAGTCGCGGGTGGTATCTTCGTCGCCGGGTGCAAGGATATGATTTACTCCACCCGTTATGAGTTCGCTTCGACGTGCGGCGGACTCGGTGCTCATGAATTCCGAATAATCGTAACCAAACATTTTGTCGCGACAGACCGCCAGTTTTTCCAAGAACTTGGGATAGGCGGTTTTCCCGATATCCATGTCGCCGTATTTCTTTTGGTCGCGCTTGGTGTAGTCCTTCATGGCGCGTTTAAGGGCGTTAGCTATGCCTACGTAGTCAACAACCAGTCCGCCAACCTTGTCTTTATATACTCGGTTTACGCGTGCGATTGCCTGCATCAGGTTATATCCGCGCATGGGTTTATACACATACATAGTGGCAAGGCTCGGCACGTCAAAGCCGGTGAGCCACATGTCTACGACGCTTACGATTTTAAGCGGGTCGGCGTCATCCTTAAACCGCTTTGCCATCTCCTTAACATGGGCCTTATTGCCTACGACGTCGAACCACCACTCGGGGTCTTGATTGCCCATGGTCATGACAACGCCGAGCTTGCCCCCGTCCTTCCAAGAGGGTCGCAGCTCGCATACACGTTGATATATAGCCATGGCAGCGGGGCGCGAATACGCAACGATCATTGCCTTGCCGGTGAGTTCGTGCGCACGGTTGGTCTCATAGTGCTCTACGATGTCCTGACATAGGGCATCGATGACTTCGGGTGCACCTAGAACGGCGTCCAGATTTGCAAAGTTGCGCTTGCTTGCGTCAATGGTTTCGGCGTTAGCCTGCTCGGTGAGCTTTTCGTACTCATCATCAACTTTTGCAAGGATGCCCTGATCCAGCTTGAGTGCGACGACGCGGCTCTCGTAGAACACGGGTCGAGTTGCGTCGTCCTCTACTGCCTGAGTCATGTCGTAGACGTCAATATAATCGCCGAAAACCTCGCGAGTCGATCGATCTTCGGCAGAAATAGGGGTACCGGTAAAGCCGATGAAGGTGGCATTCGGAAGGGCGCGGCGGATGAGCAGCGCGGTGCCCGTGTGCTTCTTGCCGTCACGGTCGTATTTCTCCTCGAACCCGTACTGCCCGCGGTGCGCTTCATCTACCATCACGACGACGTTCTTGCGCTCGGAGAGGGCGATGGCCTCCTCCTCGAACTTCTGCATGGTGGTGAAAATGATGCCGTTGGCGCGGCGGCTCGAGATCTGCTGCGCAAGGTCGGCGCGGCTCCGCGCCTGAACGGGCGTCTGGCGCAGGAAGTCTGAGCATCTGGAGAACTGCGCGAACAGTTGCGAGTCGAGGTCGTTGCGGTCGGTGATTACTACGATGGTGGGGCTGTCGAGTTTCTCTTCGAGCAGATGGGCAAGGAAAACCATCGAAAGCGACTTGCCCGAGCCCTGCGTGTGCCAGAAGACGCCGCCCTTGCCGTCGCCGCCGATGGCCTCATGCACGCTCTCGAGCGCTTTGTTCACCGCGAAGTACTGATGGTATCCCGCGAGGATTTTCGCGTCCTCGGAGAACAGAATGAAGTTCTTCAGGATGTCGATGAGCCGCTCCTTGGGGAACATGCCGTCCAGAGGCGTCTTCCAATCGGCGTACTGGGTGGCCTCGTAGCTTCCATCGACGCTCTTCCACTCAACGAAGCGCGACTCGTTGGCGGTGATCGTGCCAACCTTGGTGTGAAGCATGTCACTGGTGACGCAGAAGGCGTTGTACACGAAAAGCGATGGAATCTGTCGTTTGTAGTTTTGAATCTGTTGGTAGGCGTCTTCGCTGTCAGCGTCGGCACGAGCGGGTGACTTCAATTCAAAGAGAACGAGCGGAAGCCCGTTGACGAATACGATGACATCTGGACGTTTGTTGGTGCCACGCTCGATGTAGGTCCACTGGTTAACAACGTGGAAGCAGTTCTTTTCGGGATTGTCGTAATCGACCAAGCGCACGATGTCCGTATGCTCTTCTTTGCCGTCAAACCAGCTTGTCTCCACACCGTTCTGGAGCATGTCCATAAAGATGCTGTTCTTGGCGATGAGGTCGCTGCCCTCGATTTCCTTTAGTCTAGTTATTGAGGCATCAATCGCGCGTCGGTTGAGCGTGGGGTTAATGCTCTCAAGAGCGGGCCCAATGACGTCAGGTAGGAAGGCGTCGTCAAACGCGTCGGAGGAACGGGCGACATCAGGTCCATAGAGGTGCTCGTACCCCAGACTCGTTTGCAAGTGGTCAATGATGCCTTGTTCGAAAGCATCCTCATTAAATGACGTTGAGGAGCTGTAATCGACAGCAATCATGCGCACTCCTTACCTTATGCTTCCACGACGTTGGTGAGCCTGTCCACCATTGCATTCTAGCAGTTAATCTTGCGTATATTGGTATATCTGACACCCGTTAGTTGCCATTTGGCCTATTGGCTGATCGTGCCCGAATGACAATTGGTGGCAAGGCTCTCTTACTTATTAAACTGGCTCCTATTTACAGGCGCTCGTGTTGTGACAGTTGCCCAAGCGCTTGCTTGAAGCTGTTGTTGGTGATCTTGAGGTCGTTTCCCGCTTGCATTTTAATGAGTGTCGGGCCGGAGGCGATGGCGGATGTGGTGCGATGGTGCCAAGAAAAGCGCCTAGACCTGGGTGAAGAACCGAGGCCGCGGGCGCTTTTCTATTTCTTTGGTCGCATGGATTGTCTGTTCTGTTGGCCGCGCCGGCGTTGTTTCTTTGCTCTCGTTCGCGCGGTATTCGCTTGTGGTGGTGGATGTAAATAAACGGTGGAGCGGCTGCAAAAGAGCCGTCTCGCTGGGTAAAATCAGGATATGCCGCTGAACCCGCTCCTCAGCTAGTCACACTTCGGAAGCGCGGGCAACGCAGGTGCTATCGTCTAAGGGGCCGGCTGAAACCGGCCCTTTTCATGACTCCCTTCGCTATCCGTTACTGCTTATATTCTCGCCAGATCGAGTAGAGGTCTGGGCAATGCCGTGGGAGACATCCTACCCATCCCATAGTTTGGAACAGCGTCGATCTAACGGGCAATCAAACCTCTAGTACTCTTTGAATTGCGCAAGCACCTGCCCGAAGAAGCTGAGCCTGGATGGCTCATAAATGAGTGAGCCGCCATCTTCGGTCCGGAAGACCCCGCAGGGGAGGTAACGCCCGTCGGGGAGGACATAGAGGCTGGCTTCTTCCTTCAGTCCTACTGGAAATAGCGGAATCCCGTTTTCGTCCACTTGGAACTCGTCTATATTCGTGATCTCTCTTTCCATGGTGCCCCCTGGTCAGTTTCTATCGTAAGTGCGCCCTAAAACAAACACTGCTCAATCAGCTCTTTTCCGCGCAGGGTGTCGATCCACTCCTGTGGGATGGCTTTGAGACCGTAGGCCGTGCCGGCGAGGGCGCCGGCGACGGCTGCGGTGGTGTCGGTGTCGTCGCCCAGATTGACGGCGGCAAGCACGCAATCTTCGTAGCTGTTAGTGTTGACGAAGCACCAGGTGGCTGCCTTAAGCGTGTCGCGCA
>URWM01000196.1 GCA_900551655.1 uncultured Collinsella sp. | reverse complement strand
GATTCCTCTACGTCTCGTGGGCTCGGAGATGTGTATAAGAGACAGGTGCCTGTCCCCTTTGTGGTGGTTCGTGAGCATGACGTGAGCGACATCTAGGTTTTTTGAAGCAAATACGACACGTACGCTAACTCCCTTCAACAAGGAGGACCCTATGCTGATGCTCAAAACCGCCACGGTACTCGAAGCTATCTCCAAGCGCCGCCGCACGGCGCGCCCCGCCGCTCACGCCGGCCTATCCAAGAACACCGTCTTCGCCGCCACCCATAGCGCCCAGGACACCCTCGTGCTGCTCGACGCCACGGCCGACGGACTCACTGCCGAGCACGCCGCCGAGCGCCTGGACACCGCTGGTCCCAACACCATCGATGCGCCGACCAAGACGCTTGCCCGCCGCATCGCCGATGCATTCATCGATCCCTTCGCCGGCATCCTCGCCGCGCTCGCGCTGGTCTCGCTCTACATCGACGTGCTCGCCGTGCCCGAGCCGCAGCGCGATCCCTCCACGGTCATCGTCATCGGCATCATGCTGCTGGTATCGGGTGGCATGAAGTTTATCCAGGAAGCCCGCAGCGGCAATGCGGCCGAGGCCCTCAAAGACCTGGTCTCCAACACCTGCTGTGCCCTGCGCGACGGCGGACGCATCGAGATTCCCTTCGACGAGCTCGTCCCCGGTGATATGATCCGCCTCTCTGCCGGCGATATGGTGCCGGCCGATGCCCGCATCGTCACCGCGCGCGACCTGTTTGTGATCGAGTCCGCACTCACCGGCGAGAGCGAGGCCGTCGAGAAGACCACCGCCGTCACCGTCGTCGAGGGCGCCGACGGCTCCGCACTGCCACTCTCTGCCTGCAAGAACATCGTCTTTACCGGCACCTCCGTGCAAAACGGCACTGCCATGGCGCTTGTCGTTGCCACCGGCTCGGACACCTACCTGGGCAGCATCGCCAAGATGCTCAACGGACGCGGCGAGAAGAGCGCGTTTGACCGCGGTGTCTCGAGCGTCTCCATGTTGCTCGTACGCCTTATGCTCGTTATGGCGCCGGCCGTCTTTGCCATCAACGCCGCCACCAAGGGCAACGTCATCGACGCGCTGCTGTTCGCCACGAGCGTGGCCGTGGGCATCACGCCGCAAATGCTTCCCGTCATCGTGACCACGAGCCTATCGCAGGGCGCCAAGGACCTCGCCCGTCGCCAGGTTATCGTCAAGGAGCTGCCGGCGATTCAAAACCTCGGCGCGATGGACGTCCTGTGCTGCGACAAGACCGGCACCCTCACCGAAGACCGCATCGTGCTCGAGCGCTACCTCAACACCGATGGCAACGAGGACGCACGCGTGCTGCGCCATGCATTTTTGAATAGCTTCTTCCAAACCGGCCTCAAAAACCTTATCGACCTGGCCGTAATCGACCGTGCCGATGTGACGCTCTCGACCGTCGTACCCGATTCCATGCTGGGCCAGAGCCTGCGCGACCGCTACACCAAGGTCGACGAGGTTCCCTTCGATTTCTCGCGCCGTCGCCTGAGCGTAGTTGTCTCCGACGCCCAGGGCAAAACCCAGATGGTTACCAAGGGAGCTGCCGAGGAAATGCTCGAGATCTGCTCCTTTGTCGAGGTCGATGGCATCGCCCAGCAACTCACCAAAGACAAGCTCGCCCAGATTCGCAAGCAGGTCGCCGGGCTCAACGCCGAGGGCCTGCGCGTGATTGCTGTGGCACAGAAGACCGATCCGCGCTGCGTGGGCGAATTTGGCATCGCCGACGAGTGCGACATGGTGCTGATGGGCTTTTTGGCCTTCCTCGATCCGCCCAAAGCAAGTGCCGCGGGCGCCGTCGCCACCCTCGAGGCCAAGGGCGTAGCAGTCAAGGTCCTGACCGGCGACAACGATCGCGTCGCCGCCACCGTCTGCGAGCAGATCGGTATCGACGCGAGCAATGTCTTGCTGGGCTCCGAGATCGATGCGCTCGATGACGCCGAGCTTGCCGAGCGCGCCGAGAACACCCATCTGTTCGCCAAGCTCTCGCCGCTGCAGAAGGCGCGCCTGGTGCGCGTCATGCGCGAGCTGCTCGGCCACACCGTGGGCTTTATGGGCGACGGCATCAACGACGCCGCCGCGATGCGTGCGAGCGACTGCGGCATCTCGGTCGACTCCGCCGTCGATATCGCCAAGGAATCCGCCGATATCATCTTGCTCCAAAAGGACCTGGGCGTGCTCGAGCGCGGCATCATCGAAGGCCGCCGCACCTACGGCAACCTGCTCAAATACCTCAAGACCACGGTGAGCTCCAACTTTGGCAACGTGCTGTCCGTGACCGTCGCGAGCCTGTTCTTGCCGTTTTTGCCCATGAGCGCCCTGCAGCTGGTGTTGCTGTCGCTGGTCTACGAGATCGTGTGCATCGCGCTGCCGTGGGACACCGTCGATGACGCCTGGACTGCCCGTCCGCGTGCTTGGGATGCCGCGTCCATCAAGGGCTTTATGCTCGAGCTGGGCCCCGTGAGCTCGCTGTTTGACATCGTGACCTTTGCCGTGCTCTTCTTTGTGGTGTGCCCTGCCACCGTAGGCGCAAGCTGGTTCGAGCTCGCCGGGACGGGCAACGTCGCAGGCATGGCGGCCTTTGCGGCGCTCTTCCAGAGCGGCTGGTTTGTCGAGTCTATGTGGTCGCAGACGCTCGTGATCCACATGCTGCGCTCCCCGCGCCTGCCGAGCCCGCGCGACCACGCCGCGCCCACGCTGTGCGCGCTCACCGTGCTAGGCCTGGCGCTTGTCACCTGGCTGCCGGCAAGCCCCATCGCCGATGCGCTCGGCCTCATGGCACTGCCCGCGAGCTTTTTCGCGCTGCTCATCGGCATCGTCACCGCCTACATCGCGCTCACTCAGCTGGCAAAGCGCCGCTACATTGCCCGCCACGGCGAGCTGCTGTGACGCCCGAATTGTGGCGCGCGACCCATCAGGCGGTCAAAAAGTCCCGCCTCAAATTAAACCGCCTCCATTTCCCGTGCTAAGGAAATGGAGGCGGTTCACGCCGGCCTTTCTCTTCTTCGGCAGCCTCGTTTGGCTCGCGCTACACCAGGCGCATGGCCTCCTGAACAGCACCGTAAAGGTTGGCGTCGTTGCCGAGCTCGGCCGCCTTTATCTGCGGCACAGGAATGCCAGCAAGGGTCCCTTCGTAACTCGCGAGGGCCAGCGGCATCTGCGCACGCAGGGCATCGACGAGCTCGGGATGGCACGAGATACCGCCTGCGATCACAAAGACCTCGGGGTCGAGCACGGCCTGCAGGTTGATGAGCTGTCCGTCAAAGGCGCGAGCGTAACGGTCGAGCGCGCGCTGCGCCGCCTTGTCGCCATCCGCGATCCACTCAAAGACGCGGCGGCCGTCTGCCGGAGAACCCGCAGGCAGGCCCTTCTCGGCAACGGCAGCATCGCGGAGCGCACGCCAACCGCCCGAATCGGCAAAGGAGTTCCCCATGTTCGCGGCAGTCGTGACATCGTTGCGCAAGAAGCTGAACTCGCCTGCAAAGCAGTGCGCGCCGCGCAGGACCTTGCCGTCAATGACGATACCACCGCCGATGCCCGTGCCGATAGCGAGCACCACGCCAAAACGCGTCCCGCGCAGGGCACCAGCCGCATACTCACCGAGCGCACAGCACTTACCGTCGTTATTGACGGCGACCGGCACCCCCAGCGCCTCGCGCATAAGCTTTCCCAGCGGGCAACCGTCCATAAACGTGAGCGCACCGCCGCGATGGATCGTTCCCGTGACGTCTCCCTCGTAGATACCGCCGGGTGCGCTCACGCCAACGGCGCTCACGCGCTCACAGTACGGCTCGACGAGCCCGATCAGCGCCGAAACCGTCTCCTCAGCCGTGGTAAAGCCCGTCGGCAGGCTCCCACGCTCGCGGATGGAAAAATCCTCGCCCAGCATAGCCCATTTAACGGCCGTACCGCCCACATCGATTCCAAAGAACTCCTGCATATTCGCTCCTCACGCGCCATAGCCCCGGACGTGCATCGCCGCGACCACCACAGGGGCTGCCCTTATGAAGGTCATGCGCAAATCGCGCCCGGAGCCGATTGTCTCTCTGTTTTACGCCTCCACTTTGGTCCTGTCTCTTATACACATCTCCGAGCCCACGAGACG
>URWM01000195.1 GCA_900551655.1 uncultured Collinsella sp. | reverse complement strand
GCGTCAGATGTGTATAAGAGACAGGGATAACAGTGACGGATCATTCCGTCTTACGGTGGGACACGTGGGCGCAGGCGTGCGTGCCCCACATTTTATTAAAGGGGCAATGATGGACAGGCTAATCGTTTCGTTGTGCTTGATTGCGGTCGCAGCTGCAGCTTGCTGGTGTTTGATGCTTAAGGCGAGATCGAGTCGTTACAACCGACTGATAACACTTGCCAAAGCGGGAGATGCGGAGGGCTTTAAATCGTGCATGTCGTCAAACCTGTCAAGGATGTTGATCTCGCCGTTCGCCAAATGCAGGCTTCAGCTTGAGCTTGCCGGGAGCACGGGAAACCGCGAGGAGATTCGCTCCGCAGTCAACGAGCTCATGAAGCTCAAGATTTCGGATAGTCAGCGCTATCAAGTTGCAACGACGGCGTTTGTGATGCTCGCCGAGCTTGACGACAAAAAGGGCTGTAAACGATTGGTGGAGGAGATCGAGTCCATCTCCCCCGAAAATTCCGAAGGATATCGAATCTATTACGACACGGCCATGTGCGAAAAGGGCAGGTATCGCTCAGTTCTCGAAAGTCGTTTATCGGCACTTGAGCGAACGCCGGCCCGGAAGACGCGGGGACATTTGGAATACCTGCTTTCATGCGCATATCGCGCCGACGGGGATGATCGGAGGGCCCGTATGATGCGCGAGCGTGCAGCACACGACCTTGATGTTGAAGAAGAGCGACTGGAAGGTGCCATTGATGTTGCAGCTTGCATATGAGATGAGTGATGAGGACGCGCGTTGGGTTGATGACACACTCGCGAAGCTGATCGAGCGCTTTGGTGCCGAGCGCGATCGCATCGGCGGTAAGATCCCCTATATCGCCGAGGACGGCACCTATAAGAAGGATATGGCCGCCACCCCCGAGGACCTGATCTGGTGGACCAACGGCTTCTGGCCCGGCATCCTGTGGCAGTGCTACGGCGCTACGCAGGACGAGAAGTTCCTGCAGGCCGCGCGCGAGGTCGAGGACAAGCTCGATGGGGCATTCGACCGCTACACGGGCCTTCACCACGACGTCGGGTTCATGTGGCTGCTTTCGGCCGTCGCCGACTATCGTCTGACGGGCAACGAGCGCAGCCAGGCGCGCGGCCTGCATGCGGCCCATCTGCTGGCCGGCCGTTATAACCCCCGTGGTAAGTTCATCCGCTCGTGGAACCGCGACCGCGCCGGCTGGGTGATCGTCGATTCCATGATGAACATCCCACTGCTGTACTGGGCAAGCGATACGCTGGGCGATCCCCGCTTCACCTATGTCGCCGAGGACCACGCCGACACCGTCATGAACAATACGGTTCGTGGTGACGGTTCGTGCAACCATATCATCGTGCTCGATCCTCATAACGGCGATCTGCTCGAGACGCCGGCCGGTCAGGGCTGCGCCTCGGGTTCGAGCTGGAGCCGCGGCCAGGCATGGGCGGTCTACGGCTTTGCCCTTTCTTATCGTCATACCGGCGAGCAGCGCTATCTCGACACCGCCAAGCGCGTCGCCAACTACTTTACGAGTCAGGTTTCCCTCACCGGCAACGTGGCCAAACTCGACTTTCGTCAACCTGCCGATGTCGACTGGTGGGACGCTCTCGCCGGTTGCATCGCCGCATGCGGCATGCTCGAGATCGCCCGCGCCTGTGAGGGCACCGAGCGTGACGAGTGGGTCACCTGGGCTATCAAGGTCCTGCGTGCCACCGATGAGCGTTTCTGCGACTGGAACATCGAGCATGACGGTGTCGTCACGATGTGCTCCGGTGCGTACTTCTCCGAGAAGGACCGTCACGTTCCCATGGTCTATGGCGATTACTACTTCCTCGAGGCCGTACTGCGTTTGGCTGGAAAGGATACGCTGCTGTGGTAGATCTCCGTCGTTGAAACACGACGGTGCATACGTCCGGGTAGACGTTTCCACATGTCTCATGGGGTGAATTGAGGAATGACGGGTTGCGATGAAGCTTGCATTAATACAGGAGAAACAGAACAAGCTCTATCGGTTTCATGACGAGGATGTCTTTTCCCGTGATGAGGCTATCGAGATGCAACGTGAGATGGTCGAGCAGAATGTATCCCTGATACGTGATGCGGCTGACGAGGGTGTGGATATCGCTCTTACTAGCGAGGCAATCAACTATCCCGGTCAGGTTCGTTGCTTGCCCGGATTGTCGAGCGCGGAGCTCGTTCATTCAACGCAGGATTGGGTTTGTGGCGAACTATCTAGAACCGCGCGTGAGTGCAACATGAATGTGGTTGCAGGTATTCTGCGCGTTGGTCGTGACGGAGCGTTGCGCAATCAAGCTGTCGTTTTCAATCGAGTGGGCAATGAGGTTCACGCGTATTCGAAAGTGTTCCTTGCGGGCGATGAGAATGATTACATGACTCCAGGCACTGGTTTTCCGGTTTGGGAGAGCGAGTTTGGCAAGATCGGTGTCGGAATCTGTTGGGATATGCAATTTCCCGAAACCTGTCGTGCCTATGCGCGACAGGGTGTCGATTTAGTCCTCGCTCCGACATGGGGTTGGGAATACATGTATGCCAAAGCACGAGCCTACGAGAATGGAATCTTCGTCGCGGCCGCCATGGCTGTTCCCGAATATAAGGACATTGAGGGGAAGCGCGCACCGAGTCAGGTCATATCACCGGATGGAACGGTTCTTGCGGAAGGCCCCCATGATCATGCCTCCGTTGTGGCGATGGAGATTGATGACCTGAAGGCATGTGAACCGTACCGTTCATTTCGGATGAATTGTCTTGATCGGTGGGAATCGTCTCGCCTTGCAGGTGATAACGGGTGGGCCAAATAATGACGACGATCGCCAATCCGGTGCTGAGGGGCTTTCATCCCGATCCCTGCCTGTGTCAGGCGCATGGTAAGTACTATCTTGCAACGTCGACCTTCCAGTGGGTACCGGCGGTTTCGCTCTATGAATCCGACGATTTGATCGAATGGAGGCCTCTCGGTGGTGCTCTGCCCGATCTGGATCTGCGCGGTGTTCCCGATTCGGCGGGTGTTTGGGCTCCCGACCTCACCTATGACGAGGCGAGCGAACGCTTTTGGCTGACCTATACGATCGCATACCAGATTGACGGCATCTTCAAGGACGTCCGTAACTATGTGGTCACCGCCGAGGACCCTCGCGGCCCGTGGTCGGAACCCGTCTTTGTCAATGCATCGGGCTTCGACCCGGGATTCTTTCATGAGGACGGACGACATTACGTCATCAACCCGCAGTGGGACCCTCGTCCCGCCGAGGGGCATCATAAGTTCAACGGTTTGGTGATGCAGGAGTTCTCGCTTGAGGACGGCCTGGTCGGCGAGGCGAGGGTGGTGCTCGACAACAGCGATGCGGTCAACTGGCTGCGTGAGGGCCCGCACGTGCTCAAGCACGACGGCTGGTACTACATCGCCTGTGCCGAGGGCGGCACCGGTCGCCGTCATCGTATCCGCATGGCGCGGTCGCGTGAGCTGTGGGGTCCTTATGAGATGTGCCCCGAGCCTTTGGTGCGCGCTTGGTGCACCGAGAGCGCCCTGCGCAAATCTGGACACGGTAATTTTGTCCAAGCTCCCGACGGTTCTTGGTACGTCACGTTCCTCTGCAGCCGCTACCTGCCCGAGCGCGATGGGTCGGTGCATGTGTTCGATGAGCATGAGGCTGGTTGCTCTCCGCTTGGTCGCGAGACCGGTATGGCGCAGATTGTGTGGCGCGACGGTTGGCCGCGTCTGGCAGATGGCGGCGTCGCCGCGCCCGCCACGTTCGATGTTGCGGGGGATGCTCCGGTGCCGAGTACGCGTCTTGCGTACGAGACGGACTTTGCCGCCGATGCCGATCTTTGGAAAGAGGGCTGGCTGTGCTCCCGGCGCCTGGCGGGCGATTGGTGGGGCACCGGTGCCGAAGGCCTGACGCTTAAGGGCGGCGATTCGCCGAGCTCCTCGTTCGAGCGGTCCGAGATCGTCAGGCGTGCCTGCAGCCATGCGTGGCACGCCGAGTGTTCGCTGCGTTTCGACCCACGCCATTACAACCAGTCCGCCGGCTTGATCTGCGAGTACGATTCGCGTACGTTTCATTACCTGTATCTGGGATGGGACGAGAAACGCGCCTGCAGGAC
>URWM01000194.1 GCA_900551655.1 uncultured Collinsella sp. | reverse complement strand
CGGGTCGTTGGCTTTCGAAGCACGACGTCAAGATTATGGTCATCGCCTGCAACACGGCGACCGCTGCGGCCTTGCGTTTGGCCCAGCAGGTGCTCGACGTTCCCGTGATCGGCGTGATCGCGCCGGGTGCCCGTGCAGCAATCAACAGCACGCGTACGCGTCGCGTGGGCGTGCTCGCTACCAACCTCACCATTCGCTCGGGCGCCTACACGCGCGCCATTCAGGATCTAGATGCCGGCGTCGATGTATACGGCTGTCCTGCCTCGAGCTTTGTCGAGGTTGTCGAACACGAGCTCGCCTCGGGTGCACATCTGCAGGAACAGTGGCTTGAGAACGAGGACATCTTCGATACGCCTGCCGTGCGTGCGCTGGTGGGTGCCACGGTTGAGCCACTGCGCGACCACGGTATCGATACCGTGGTGCTCGGCTGTACGCATTTTCCGCTGTTGGTGGGACCTATCCGCCATGCGCTGGGGCCTGGGGTACGCGTCGTGAGTTCCGCCGAGGAGACCACGCGCGAGCTGACCGATATCCTCACGCGCCGCGAGCAGCTGGCGGGCGACGCCGCCGAGCCGCAGCATCGTTTTGCCACGACGGCCGATAACATTGCCGAGTTTGCGGTGGCGGGTAGCTTTATCTTTGGCCAGCCGCTCAAGAGCATTGAGCATATCGATATCGACGAACTGAAATAGATACAAGGTCACCGACCAAAGGCTCACTTTCACCTTTTGCCGAAAGGATATTTCTATGGAGTATATGCAGGTCAACCGCGCCAACGGCCGTGCCGCCAATGAGCTGCGCCCCGTCAAGCTCACTCGTGGCGTCATGAAGCACGCCCACGGCTCGTGTTTGGCCGAGTTCGGTGACACGCGCGTGCTGTGCGCCGCCACTATCGAGGAGGGCGTGCCGGGCTGGCGAAAGGGAGCTAAGGCCGGCTGGGTGACCGCGGAATACGCCATGCTGCCGGCGTCGACCGGCAAGCGCTGCAAGCGCGAGCACGCCAACCGCAAGGGCCGCTCCATGGAGATCGAGCGCCTCATCGGTCGCAGCCTGCGTACCGTCGTCAATATGAAGGCACTCGGCGAGTACACCGTTACCGTCGACTGCGACGTGATTCAGGCCGATGGCGGCACGCGTACAGCGAGCATCACCGGCGCCTGGGTGGCGCTGCACGACGCCCTCGCCATGTGGGTCGAGGCGGGCAAAATCGATCACATCCCGCTTACCGGCCAGGTGGCCGCCATCTCCATGGGCGTTGTCGACGGCAATACGCTGCTTGACCTCGATTATTCCGAGGACAGCCATGCCGAAGTCGACATGAACCTCGTCGCCACCGACAACGGTGAGATGATCGAGCTCCAGGGCACCGGCGAGCAGGCGCCCTTTGACCGCAAACGCCTCAACGCCCTGCTCGACCTGGGCGACAAGGGTATCGCCGAGCTCATCGAGCTTCAGCGCCAAGCCATCGCCTAACCTGCCAAAAGGGACAGGTTTATTTTGGTAGGTTTTATCTGCTGAAATGCTGCGTTGAAAGGTCCGATCGCCTGAGAGGGGAGAGGTCAAGTGCCCAAACGCCCCTCACGCGGCTTGCTATAGAGACAAGGAGGCCAGTCATGGCACTTGAGAAGATTGACATCGACACCCTCGACCCGGCGGCGACCATCGTCGTGGCAACGGGCAACGCCCATAAGCTCACCGAGATCGAGGCCATTTTGGGCAAGGTTATGCCCGAGGTTCGCTTTGTGGCGCTCGGCCAGCTGGGCGATTTTGAGGACCCCGAGGAAAACGGCACGACGTTTTTGGAGAACGCCATCATCAAGGCGCAGGCTGCCGTCGAGGAGACGGGGCTCATGGCCATTGCCGACGATTCGGGCTTGGTCGTTGATGCCCTGGACGGCGAGCCGGGCGTGTATAGCGCGCGCTATGCGGGCGTGCATGGCGACGATGCCGCCAACAACGCCAAGCTGCTCGTTAACTTGGAAGGCGTGGCAGACGAGGATCGCACCGCGCGTTTTATGAGTGTCGTCGCGCTCATCGACACGGATGGTCTGGTCACCTATGGTGAGGGCGCCTGCGAGGGCGTTATCGCGCACGAGGGCCGCGGCGATCACGGCTTTGGCTACGACCCGCTGTTCCTGCCGGTCGACACGCCGGGCAAGACCATGGCCGAGCTGACGGCGGACGAGAAGAACGCCATCAGCCATCGATTCCATGCGCTCGAGCACCTATCCGCCAAACTGACGGGCGAGGAGTAGGCCGTGCGTGCGGTGGTGCAGCGTGTACTCAACGCCGGCGTGACGGTCGACGGCGAGTGCGTGGGCCGCATTGGACGCGGCTACCTGGTGCTGCTGGGTGTGGGCCATGGCGATGCGCGTGCCGAGGCCGACAAGCTGTGGGGCAAGCTCCGCGGGCTGCGCATCAACGAGGACGAGAACGGCAAGACCAACTTGGCGCTTGCCGATGTCGACGGTGAGGTGCTCGTGGTGTCGCAGTTCACGCTGTTCGCTGACTGCCGCCACGGTCGCCGCCCATCGTTTACGGATGCCGGCGTGCCCGATGTCGCCAACGAGCTCTACGAGTACTTCCTGACGCTCGTTCGCCAAGATGTCGAACACGTGGCGCACGGCATTTTTGGCGCCGATATGAAAGTCGACTTGGTCAACGACGGCCCATTCACCATCGTCTTGGACACCGATAACCTTTAGGTTACGCGGTTTTACCAAACCGCGTAACAACTGGTCATGCGAGATTGTCGTCTGGTACGTATTTGGGATGGGGATTATTTAGCTACTTGCGTATGGCCACAACAGGGTGCTATAGTATTAGAGTTTTGTCTATCTTAGGGGTATTATCCCCTTTTTGAATTGCACCTTCTGGAGGCCCTGTTCATGGAAGAGATGGAAGTCAATCACGTCGACGACATCCACGAGAAGCTGACCGATATGGTGGGCGATCGCGTCAAGGTGAAGGCCAACATGGGCCGCACCCGCGTTGTCGAGCGCATGGGCACCATCAAGAGCGTCCACCCGGCCGTCTTCATTGTCGAGGTCGACGAGCGTCGCGGTCGCAAGTCGCGTCAGTCCTACCAGTATATCGATGTCCTCACCGGTCAGGTCGAGCTGTTCGACCCCGAGAGCGGCGAGCATATCTTTACCCCGCTCGGCAATCAGCTCGAGGAGCACTAGCGGTGACCGATTGGTCCCTGACCCTTTCCGCGCCGGCAAAGATCAACCTCTACCTGGGGGTTCATACCGAGCGCGATGACCGCGGCTACCACAGGGTCGATTCCCTGATGGCAGCTGTCGGTCTTTCCGATACCGTGACGGTCACGCCGGCGCAGGCGCTGACCGTCCAGACGGTTCCGGCATCAGATTTTCCCATGCAAAAGAATACGGCGTATCGGGCTGCGGTTGCTATGGCCGAGCATTATGGTCGCGAGGCAAACATCTGCGTGACGATTGAGAAGCGCATTCCATTGTGCGCCGGCTTGGGCGGTCCCTCGACGGATGCGGCCGCGGTCATTGTCGCCTTGGCGGAGCTCTGGGGCATTGATCGCACCGACCCAGCGCTCGATGACATTGCGCGGGGCATTGGTGCCGACGTCCCGTTCTTTTTGCACGCGAGTCCTGCGTTCTACATAGGTGGGGGAGACGTGCTGGCAACTGAGTACCCCGCGCTGCCCGCGACGCCCGTCGTGCTGGTCAAGCCGCGCGAGGCAAGTGTTTCGACAATTGAAGCCTATCGACGTTTTGACGAGGCCTGGGTGCCTGCGGACAAGCCCGGCGCGATAGCTTCTGCCTTGCGTGCCGGTGATGCCGAGACGGCATATGCACTCATCCATAACAACCTTGGTGTCATTTCCGCACAGATGGAGTCGCAGATTCAAACGGTCCTCGACTGGCTGCGTAAACAGGACGGAACCGTTGCTGTAGATGTGTGCGGATCGGGTGCCTGCTCGTTTGCCATTTGCGACACCGCTGCCACGGCCGAAAGGCTTGCCGATGCTGCCCAGCAAAATGGCTGGTGGGCCTGCGCGACTGAGCTTATTCCCAACACGGTTCAAATCGACGCTTCAAAGAAATAAAAATTTCTCTAGCACGCGGCAAAAATCTTTGTTACTATAGTCGAGCTAACGGGTTGTGG
>URWM01000193.1 GCA_900551655.1 uncultured Collinsella sp. | reverse complement strand
TCGGCAGCGTCAGATGTGTATAAGAGACAGGAGCCGGGGCGGGTGCGGGAGCCGGAGCCGGCTGCGGGGCAGCCTGCTGCTGTGCCTGGCCGGCGGCGAACAGCTGGCTGGCATTCATGCCGCCCATGCCACCTGCCATGCCCATGCCCATAAAGCCTGCCATCGCGCCGTTGGGGTTGGCGGCTGCTGCGCGCATCGCATCGCTCTGGGCGCTGGCGATGTTGGCGGCTGCCATGGTGGGATCGCGCATGACCGCGGCCTTCTGCAGGTCCTTGATCATCTGCTCGTCTTCTTGCGAGGCGGCGATGGAGTTGACGCCAAAGCTCACGATCTCGACACCGCGCAGGTCGCGCCAGTCGGCGGAGAGGACCTCGGTGAGTGCGCGCGCGAGCTCGGTGGTGTGGCCGGGGATGGCGCTGTAGCGAATGCCCATCTCCGAAATCTTGGCAAAGGCGGGCTGCAGGGCGGTGAGCAGCTCGGACTTAAGCTGGCTGTCGATCTTGTCGCGCGTATAGCTATCGGTCACGTTGCCGCACACATTGGTGTAGAACAGCAGCGGGTTGGTGATGCGGTACGAATACTCGCCGTTGCAGCGCACGGAGATGTCGACGTCCAGACCAATGTTGTTGTCGACCACGCGGAAGGGCACGGGCGAGGCGGTGCCGTACTTGTTGCCGATGATCTCCTTGGTGTTGATGAAGTAGACGCGCTGGTCCTTGCCAGCGTCGCCGCCAAAGGTAAAGCGGCTGCCGATATTGGCGAACGTCTCCTTGATGGAATCGCCCAGGTTGCCGCTAAAGACGCTCGGCTCGCTGCCGGTGTCAAAGACAAACTCGCCGGGCTCCAGCGCAACCTCGATGATCTTGCCGTTTTGCACCACGAGCATGCCCTGGCCGTCGTTGACGGCGATGACGGAACCGTTGGAGATAACGTTGTCCTCGCCGCGCGTGTTGGAGCTGCGGCCGCCGGTACGTTTGCTGCCCTTGCAGGCCAAGACGTCAGCGGGCATCGATTCGCAATAGATAAATTCCTTCCACTGGTCGGCCATGACGCCGCCGGCAGCTCCCAATCCAGCTCTCAAGAGTCCCATGGTGATCTTCCTTTCTCGTCAAAGGCGGGGTGGTATTGGTCAGAATGGTTAATCGTCCTTGTTGTCCTTCATGACAACAGTGGTCTCGGTGTGGCTGAAGGTGTCGTGCTTCTCGGTCAGGTCGAGCTCGCCACAGTAGCAGTCGGCGTGGGTGGCCTCGTTGGCCGTCTTGAGCTGGCCCACCAGCAGCACATCTGCGATGACCATGTTGATCAACGGCGCGACGATGTTGATGAGGATGCCCTCGACATCAAAGGTGAGGTAGTCCGGATCGAAGGCATTCCCACCCATAAAGAGAATCTGGGAGAGGACAAACCCGATCACAAAGAACAGCACCGAGGCGATAGCGAGCTTGGGCTTGGAGCAGGGGAGCTCGCCGACCATGCGACCGGTCTGGCCGTTCATGGCAAACAGATAACTCTTGCCGTTCCACGAGGTGGAAAGCATCCACACGGGGAACAGGGCGTAGCCGCTGTCTTCCCAGGTGTAGTCGAGCTGCTTGCTTTCGACCGTGGCATCGTCATATTCGTCGACAACAGTCTCGCGCAGGGCCGAGATCGTGCTCTCCTCCATGCGGCGCTCGGCGCGCGCCTTGCAGGTCTCGCAATCCTCGTCGTAGCGGTTGGCGATGTATCCGGGCATATAGGCGACCGAGAACGGGCGCAGCGCGTCGTAGTCAAACGGCTCGATGGCGTCCATATGGCCGTCGGGCATCTTGGACGATCCGTCGACGGGCACGCGCTTAAACGAGATATTGCCCTTGCGATAGGCATCGTAGTGGTCGGTGGTCGTGACGGTGCGGTCGGATTCCTCGGTTACGGTCTCGTTGGTCGCATCAAAGCACACTTCGCCGTCCACGCGGGCGCCGTAAAGCCAAAACGGCACGTAAACGCCTTGGACTTCGTCGATATGGTTGCCGGTGACAAAGCTCTTGGGCAGCAGAATCTTGCCCTTGTAGTGCTCCTTGAGTGCGGTCATGACATCGTCGCGCCCGAGCTTAAACGGAATTACCAGGTCGGGTGAGAAGTCGCCCGAGAGCTGGCCGGGTGCCACGGCAGAGTTGCCGCAGTATGGACAGGTGGTAACGGCGACGGTGCCGTCGGACACGAGCTCGGCACCGCACGACGAGCAGATGTAGCCGGCGTTTTGAGCCAGCTCCTGCACAGCATCGTCGACAGCAGGCTTGGGGGCCGCGGCTGCGGCATCGGCTTTGGCATCTGCCTTGTCCTGGCGCTCGCGATAGAGGGCCTCGACTTCTTCGACTTCAAAACGCGAATCGCAGTAGTCGCAGACGAGCTTTTGCTCGGCACTGGCAAAGTGAAGGGGGCCGCCACACGCGGGGCACTGATAGTTGACACTCTCGAAGGCCATGATCGGTCCTTTCCGTGCCGGAGGCTATGCGCCGATGGCGCCGCCGCAGTATTCGCAGCGCCCGCTGGCATCGGGAATGGTAGTTGCACCGCAGAAGGGGCAGGTGACCGCGGTCTTGGGGGCCTTAGCGGCCACGACGCTGTCGCGCGTTTCCTGACGCAGCTGCACCAGCGCGTCGCGGACCTCGGTTGCCTGGCGCTTGGCCTCGCGGTATTCGATGGAACCGCGCTGATCGATGGTGGAGTCGTTTACGCGTAGGTTGATCTCGGTAAAGTACGGCGTGTTGACGTGGATGGTCAGATTAAAGTTGTAATCCAGGTCGTAGCGCGGCGGGTTGTAGCTCTCGCGCTCGCCGTCCTTGGTCTCGCGATAAATTTCGGTGCGATGCTCGTCGATATCCATATTGCAGCCGAGTACCTGTGAGAACTCGATGATGTCGGGGTTGGCATCGCGCCAGCGGCTCTGCGAGGTAATGATCAGCAGGCCCGCGTCTTCGTCGAGCATGATGTTGGTGCGCCCGGCAGAAAGCGTGCGCGTGGGGTTGAACGACGCCAGGCGTTCGGCATTGGCCTCGCGGTAGGCGAGCTGCTCGCGGATATCGTCCGCGGTGCTGGAGCGATAGCCGTGGAAGTAGGGGGAGAGCTTGCCGACGCACTCCTTGCACAGGTAGCCTTCATTGATCTTTGTCTTACCGAGAAGTCCCAGCTCGGTACCGCAAATCGCGCACTCTTTCTTCTCGAACATCTTGTCAAAGAAGCCCATGGCTGCCTCCCATCAACAGGTAGCGTGTGTCACTTTTGATGATGGGGGAGTGCACGATCTTTCACGATACCCAGACGGCTCAAGGAGTCTCCACAACTGGGACACATGGCCCATTTTTGATTAGTCGTTGGGGACGTACTTAAGCGAGTGCCCACTCATTTAAGTACGTCCCCAATGAGTACCCAATGACTGCCCGTAGAATGAGAGTGGATAATCTCCCATTTTTGACCTGTATGCAGGCTCAAAGTGGGAGATTATCCACTCTCGTCATTTGGCGTCCAAAAATCCTCGCTCGTTTGGCACCTGGGGACGCTCCTTGCCGAATATGGCGGCTGCCGAATGTAGGCGCTGTCCTTGCTATGCCACGGTCACGGCAACCTGGGCGTAGCGGCTGCAGGGGCGCTCGGCGCGCGTCTGCACGGTAAGGGTAAGCACGAGGCGGTCGCCGGGCTGCGCGTCGACGGGCACGATAAAAGCGGTGCTCACCGTGCATTCCTGCCACAGCGAAAGATTCTGAGCGCCTGCATAGCTCGAAGGGTCCACGGCTACATCCCAATGTGCATCAAAGCCCTTGTCGTCGGGGTCGACGATGGTCGCTGCAAGGGTGACGCGCTCGCCTGCTGTAACGCTGCGGTCGGCCGTGACCTCGACAACATATGCCGGATGCGAGCAAGCTGCCGGATCATGGGCGCACCATTGCGCGCGGGCGGCAAAGTCTTCCTGATAGGCGCGCAGGTAGGGATTGGGGTTGTCGCCTGCGGGCGTGCCGATGGCGGCAAAGGCGGCGGGTGCGGCCGCATTGGGATGTCCATCAAGAAACATGCGGCCGAGCAGCGTGTCGAAGCCGCGGTCATCGATACCGCGCAGGCCAAACGGCAGCAGCGGAATATAGGTCCTGTCTCTTATACACATCTCCGAGCCCACGAGACGTAGAGGAATCTCG
>URWM01000192.1 GCA_900551655.1 uncultured Collinsella sp. | reverse complement strand
CAGCGTCAGATGTGTATAAGAGACAGGATAGAGTGAGGCGAGCGGCATGGTCTCGGCGGGAACGTTGAGCGCGGCGAGCATGGGCTCGGCAAAGATCTCGCCCAGAGCGATGACGACAAAGCCCACGAGTGCCATTAAAATCGAGGTATGGACGGCACGTTTGACCATGTTCTGATCGTTGCGGCCGATAGCGTTGGCGATGACCACGTTGGAGCCAAGCGACATGCCAATAAACAGGTTGAGCATAAGACTGGTAAGCGGAACGTTGGAGCCGACCGCTGCCATGGCGAGGGTTCCCTGGTCGCCCGAGAAGTTACCGATGATGACCGTGGCGATGAGGTTCGACAGCTGCTCCAAGATGCTCGTGGCGGCTACGGGGAAGGCGAACAGGGGAATATTGCGCCACAGCGAGCCGGTGGTCATGTCAATGTGCTTAGATGCGGTGTCTGCCATACGCTCTCAATCTCTAATATGCTCTTTCGTGCTTATTTGCGCAGACGATGATACTCCTAATGCAGCCAGCCGGCGCTTAGGGACGTTCCTTTTCTGTCGGCAGCTGGGGACACTCCTTGTCTCTTCTATGACTAGGTGGGGAAGGCGTGCGACAATGGTGGGCGTTGTGTTGTTCGCGCTAAGGAGTTGCCATGTTGTTGTGTCCCGTTTGCCATGAACCGTTGGTGGACGACGAGCGCGGTGCTGCATGCACGGGCGGACACCGTTTTGACCGTGCGCGCGAGGGCTATCTATATCTGCTGCGCTCGTCCAAGAGCGGCGACTCCATGGGCGATCCCAAGTCGCAAGCGCGCAGCCGTCGTGACTTTCTGAACCGTGGATACTACGCGCCGTTGCGCGACGCAATGGTCGAGCTGGTGCGCGAGCGGGCGACTGGGCGTGCTGCGTCTGCGAACGGTCCTATGACCTTGCTCGACATTTGCTGTGGCGAGGGCTACTACACCAGCGCCATGGGCGCGGTATCGGGCGTAGATGCTTACGGGTTCGACTTGGGCAAGGAGATGGTGCGCCTGGCTGCCAAGCGCGGCGATGCGACCTATTTCGTGGCCAACATGAAGGATATCCCCGTGGCCGATGGCGCCTTCGATATGGTGACCGAGCTCTTTGCTCCCTTTAACGAGCGCGAATTTGCCCGCGTGCTGGCGCCAGAGGGTTCGTTCTATACCGTGGTGCCGGGTGCCCGTCATCTGTTTGGGCTCAAGGAGGTGCTCTACGACACGCCGTACCTTAACGATGAGAAGCTGCCGAAGACCACCGAGCTTGAGTTGGTCGGAACGCAGCGGGTGTCTGCGAACATTACGCTCCAGACCCAGGCCGACATCGAGGCGGTGTTCCAGATGACGCCATACTACTATCGCACGCGCCCTGCCGACAAAGAGCGCCTGGCAAACCTAGACACGCTCCAGACCGATATTGACTTCATCATCGCTGAGTATCGCCACAGCTAACAACCTGCCAAAAAGGGACAGGTTTGTTTTGGTAGGTTTTGTCTGGGCAAACGTAAAGGGCCGACCGCGGAGATGCGCGATCGGCCCTTTTTAGTTGCTTGGCTGCAGAGCTTATGAGAAGCGAGCGCTTACAGGCGGTCCTTGTTCTCGGCCTTAACGGCGTGCGCCTGCTGAACAAAGAACAGGTCGTACACCACGATGACAAAGGCGACGATATTGACGGAGCTGCCGCCGAGCGCGGGAAGCGTGAGCGCGGCCTGGAGGAGCGTGGCTGCCGCGGCGACGATGCCGAGCTTAAACGCGCCGTCAACCTGCGAAGGCTTGTTGGCACCCTTGATGCCCGCAACGCCTGCGGCGAGATCGATGAGGCCCTTGGCGATAATCACGGCCGCGGCGAGCATGGCGTTCGATCCGTAGGTGGACTCGAGCTTGCCGGTCGCGATGCCGGCGATTCCAATGACGAGACTGGCGATGCCCAGAACAAAATAAATCAGGGCAAGGATTTTGAGAGTCTTGCGAGTGAAGCTCATGGCTGGTCCTTTCGATACGAGTACGCCAACCTGGCGCACCCTTTGTGCTGCACATATGGTGAAGCACATTGTAGTTCAACGCGGCGATGCATGCGCCTGAAAGCGACTCTTGCCTGTGCGGCCCAACCTTTCAAAAAGGAAAGCTGGGCGTAAGCAAAATCGATGGCAGCGTATGCGCGGCGCTGCGATGATGGGGCCATGGCAAGAGCTGGACCGAAGGAGGGGCCATGATGTACGGGGCCAAGCAAGTGCGCGAGCCGCGTTCGTTAGGAAGGCGTATGGGCGATTCCGTGATCGCTGCCGTGTGCACGGGATTGATGGCGGTGCTTTGCATTGCGATGCTGTGGACCATGTCGCATGTGGGACAATAGCGAACGGTTGGGTGCCGACACAAACGGCGCTCACGTGTTCGTTTTGCTTGCTAAGGAGTGCCCATGGGCGTCGTCGATCCCTTTTCTGTTGCTCGGGCCGCGGGGCTTGAGCTGATCGGGAAGTCCGAGGGTCTCACGCTCACCGACGGCACGATGGAGCTGTGTGCCGATTTTACCCGCATGCTGCCGCGGCTCAAGCGGGGCCGTCTGCAGCAAGAGCTGTTGGTAAAGGCTGCGCGCACAAAAGGCATCGAGCAACCATGGGCGATTGATGCCACGGCGGGCTTTGGCGAGGATTCGCTGCTGCTGGCGGCCGCGGGCTTTACCGTCGATCTGTATGAGCAGGATTGCGTGATCGCGGCGCTCCTCAAGGATGCTTTGGATCGCGCGGCAGATGAACCGGCGCTTGCGACAGCCGTGGCGCGCATGCGCTTGCATGCGGGCGAGGACAGCATTGCCGGCCTTCGCCATACAGCTGAGTTGATCGGGCGGGGCGAGCTTGCCGCTCCCGATGCGGTGTACCTGGACCCCATGTTTCCCGAGCGCACCAAGAGCGCGGCGGTGAAAAAGAAGTTCCAACTCTTGCACCATTTGGAACAGCCGTGTGCCGATGAGGAGACGCTGGTCGAAGCTGCGCTTGCGGCGCGCCCGCGCAAGGTCGTTATCAAGCGGCCGGTGAAGGGCCCGCTGCTTGCCGGCGTTAAGCCGAGCTATCAACTTGCGGGCAAGGCCGTTCGTTACGATGTTTTGGTGCCGCCGCGCCCGTAGCTTGCGCGCGAT
The DNA here is from genome assembly GCA_900551655.1 of uncultured Collinsella sp. GTDB lineage: Bacteria > Actinomycetota > Coriobacteriia > Coriobacteriales > Coriobacteriaceae > Collinsella. The sequence continues at coordinate 1,049 of URWM01000192.1, read as the reverse complement.
AGCTGGCGCTCCGTCAGTGCCATGCCGAATCGGCGCCTATTTCCAAGGGTGCGACGTCAGGTGCCATCCGCCGCAGTATTCGCATTTGTAGCAGGCCAAACCACGCCGCCCGCGGTTTTCGCATTCGGCCATAACGGCCTCGGCCTCGGCGCGCGTGTCGTAACGGTTTTTGCGTTCGCACGACTTGTAGCGCCAGGCTTCATCGCGCTCGGCGTCTAGTGCGTCGCGGCGCTCGTCCTCGCGCGCAAACAGGTCGCCCATATCGCCGCCGGTGGCAGCGCCCAAAAACTCGCTTTTGGCTTTTGACCAGGCGGCTCGCTTTTTGCTCCCCATCTGCTTCGCGCTCCTCTCCAAACGTTGGTATCATTGCTCAATCAAAGTGATACCAATAAACGTGAGGTCGCCGCGTGATGATCAGAAAAACCCTCGATACCGACATTCCCGCTGTCATGGCTATCTATGACGCCGCCCGCGCCTTTATGCGCGCACATGGCAACGCCACGCAGTGGCCCGAGGGCACGCCTTCGGCCGAGCAGCTGGCTGCCGATATTGCCGCTGATGGCAGTTACGTGTGCGAAGTCGACGGTCGCGTGGTGGCGACGTTTGCCCTTTTGCCGGGGCCGGACGAGTGCTATGACGTCATTGAGGACGGGCAATGGCGTAGCGACACTCCGTATGCCGTACTGCACCGAGTGGCGTCCGACGGCACCGTGCACGGTATCGCGGCTGCGATGTTTGCCTTTGCCAAGGAACGCGCTGACCATCTGCGTATCGACACGCACGAGGACAACTTGCCCATGCAGGGCGCCATCGCCAAGGCCGGGTTTAAGCGCGCCGGTATCGTATATGTGTCGGACGGTACGCCGCGCGTCGCGTTTGATTGGCTGCGCGAGGCGTAGGAGCCAAGGCACGTATCATCACCCAGCTCAAATAAAAAATGGCCTCGAGTGGGGCCATTTTTGTTAAAACGCGTCGTTGTGGGGCTCGCGTTGTTACCGCCCAGATGAGTCCGGGCGGACAAAAAGGGGAGGTGCCGGCTTTCGCAAGGC
>URWM01000191.1 GCA_900551655.1 uncultured Collinsella sp. | reverse complement strand
CTCCCCCGCCGCAACGCCTTCGTCCAAGTCGCACGCCGGCGAAACCGGAGCCTCTGCATCTGCCGCGCGCTCCAGTTCCTCGGGAAACACGCGTGAGCAGCCGGTGAGCTCGCCGTCCACGTACAGCGTCACATGGATGCAAGTCGGCGCCTCATCGATAGCGTCGAACTCGTTTTCGTAGCCCTGTTCGTCCAAAAAAAACGGCGCGGCGCACCAGCGCCGCGTCATCAAAGCAACCCGTCTTAAGTTGGATATCCATAGCAGCCCCCTCATTCGATGCGAACGTTGGGGAAAAATTTTAGCGGAAATGAGCTCCCACGCTAAACTTCGCGCGTGCTTTTGCCAGGCAGTCGTAGTGGCCCACGTTGTGGGCATCGCTCGCGATATAGCTGTACAGGCCCTGCTTAAACAGGCGCTGCGCCGGCTTCTTTTCGCGACCGAATCGTCCACCTGCGATAAAGTCCGCCGAAGCCTGCAGTTTGCAGCCCAGGTCGACCAGGTGTTCAGCTACGCTCACATCCTTTTGAATCGCACGATAGCGTTCGGGATGGGCAATAATCACCTGGTAACCGCGACACTGCAAATCGTAGATCGTGTTCTCGTATTCCTCAAAGTCATACGAATCGGCACGTGTCGAAAGCTCAAGCAAAAACTCGTTTGAGCCATCGAAATGCAGGCGATCGGCCCATTCGATGCCCAAATCCATGAGCTTGGCGTGATTGACCTCAAAGCCCATCTGAAGCCGCATATCGCCCGCATGGGCACACAGCAACCGGTAGGCCTCCCACATGTTGGCGTAGTCAAAGTATGGGTCCCGGCAGTGCGGCGTACACACCATGTGCGTTACGCCGACGGCGCGGGCCGCCTCGAGCATCGCTAAGCTTTGCTCGAGGTTCGCCGCGCCGTCATCGACTCCGGGCAGGATATGACAATGGATGTCTCGCATATCGCCCTCTTATCTGCGTCGTTGCTTATTTCTTAAAGCGTTTCGCCTTCGCAGGGGTGCCCGTTGCAGCCGCGCCGCCGACAGCGGGATTGACCCCAGCCGCAGCGTTGTTCTGCGCCTTGTCCCCGCCATAATACGAGTAATAGTAGTCGTGGCTCGAGGTATCGCAGCAGTTCATGACCGTACCGATCACATTGACCTCTGCCTTGTTGAGCTGGTCGAAGGCGGCAAGGATCTCGTTGCGCTTGGCGAAGTCCTCACGGACAACGTAGATGGTGCCGTCGGTAATCGCGGCGACCTCGGCGGCATCGACAAAGGTGCCCACGGGCGGCGTATCGAAAATGACGTACTGGTACTTCTCCTCCAGTGCGGCAACCAGCTTGGCAAAGCGGCGCGAAGCGATAATGTCGGCCGGATTGGGAATGCGCGGCTCGGCGTCGAGGAAGAAGAAGTTGGGTTGACCGGTTTCGACGACAGCCTCGTCAACCGACATCTGGTCGGAAAGGACGGCGTACAGGCCACCGGAATGACGGAGACCCAGCAGGTTGGCAAGCGTGCGGTGGCGCATGTCGCACTCAACGAGCAGAACGCTCTTGCCGCTGGTTGCGATGGCCTGGGCCAGGTTGAGCGCGATGGTGGACTTGCCCTCGTTGGGAATGGAAGAAGTCACCGTAATGGACTTGATGGGCGTATCGACACTCGCAAAGCGGATGTTGGCGAGCAGAGTCTTGGCTGCATTGTTAAAGGCGAGGGTATCGCCGGTTTTCTTCTTACTACGGGCCATGGATTACTTACCGCCCTTCACAACGGGGAAACGACCGATAACGGGCACACCGAGCAGCTCGACGGCATCGTCAACGGAGCGGACGCGGGTATTGAGCATGTCAAGCAGCACGACAATTGCAACGGCGACGAACAGGCCGGCCAGAGCGGCGACCGCGATGTAGAGTTTGCGGTTGGGGCCGCTGGGCTGGCTGGGGATCTTTGCCTTATCGATCACGTTGACGGCCTGGGCGGCGTCAACGTCCTGAGCCACGGTAGACACCGAGTTGGCAATGGCGTTGGCGACAGCGGCGGCACCGTCGGGGCTGTCGCCGGTCACGGACAGCGAAATGACACGAGTCGTGGTCTCGCTCGTAACGCTCACCTTGTAATCATCCAAGTTGGAAAGACCCAGCTCCTTAGCAGCACCGCTCTTGACGCTGTCGCTATCGAGCAGCGTCGCGATATCGTTGGAGAGCATCTGGCTCGCCGACAGGTCGTTGTAGTAGCTCGTCTGGCTACCATCGGTCTTGGCGAGAATGTACATGCTCGTCGTGGCGGTGTAGGTGTTGTCCATCATAGTGAAGGAGACGACGCCCATGGCGATCGCGCAGACCACCGGGAGGGCGATGACCAGCTTAAGGTGCTTTTTAAGCAGCTGGAACAGTTCGAGAAGGGTCATGCAGCTTGCCTTTCATTTCCCTAGTTCATATCGACAAAACTGCTCGTATGATATCGCATCTTTTTGCCATGTCCGAACTCTATACATAAGATACAGCGCTGACACCATTGTTGCGCAACATTAACGCCGCACCGGCAGCCCCGATGCGGCGTGAAATTCACATGTTTGCAGCACTGCTACACGAACTGCTCGTCCTGTTGCACGGGAAACGTCACCGTGATGGTGGTCCCCACCCCCAACTCGCTTGACAGATCGAGCGAGGCGTGATGATACAGGGCGGCATGCTTGACGATGGCCAGACCCAGACCCGTTCCACCGCGCGCTTTAGAACGACTCTTGTCAACGCGATAGAAACGCTCGAACACCTTACCCTGCTCCTCGGGCGCAATGCCAATACCCGTATCGGCAACCGACAGATACGGGTGCCCGTCGTCGTTGGTTCCGCACCGCAACGTCACCGTACCGCCGAGCCGGTTGTAGCGAATGGCGTTGCTCGCCAGGTTGTAGATGAGCTCATCGATCAGGCGCGATACGCCTTCGACGACCACGGGCTTGGTCTCATGTCCTATCGCCACATTTGCCTGGCGGGCGACCTGCTCAAGACGCTGCTCGACCGCGTAGATAGCACGCGAAAGCTCAATGGGCTCCGTGGAGCCAATAGGCACCGCCTCGCCATCGCTCGCACGCTCGGCCTCATCCAAGTTCGAAAGCGTGAGGATATCGTTGACGAGCGCCGCCAAACGGCCCGCCTCACGGTAGATGCGGCCGCCAAAGGTGCGCAAATCGTCCTCACCCTCGACCATGCCGTTCGCAATGAGCTCGGCATAGCCTGAGATTGCCGTAAGCGGGGTCTTGAGCTCATGGGTGATATTGGCCGTGAACTCGCGGCGCATGCGGTCGTTGTCCGCCAGTACCGCCATCTGGCGCTTGAGCTCCTGGCGTTGCGACTCAATGCGCTCGAGCATGGGAACCATCTCGGCATAAGCATGCTCGTAGCTGCGGCGAGGATGGTCCAGATCGACCTCCTGCAACGGCTCAATGATGGCGCGGGACTCACGACGCGCCAAGAAAAACGAGAGCACCGCACCTGCCGCCGCAATGAGCAGCATCGGCGCCACGAGAGACATCAGAATCGCCGCAACGCCAGGTTGGGCCTGCGACAAGCGAACAACCTGGCCGTTGTTAAGTCGGACGGCTCGGTACAGCATAATCTCGTCGAGCGTGGAGCTTGAGCGCTCCGCAGAACCCGAGCCGCTCTCGAAAGCCTTAACGACCTCGGGGCGATCGCCGTGATTGGGCAGCATAGAAGGCGACGCCTCGTTGTCGTAGGCAACCGACCCGTCTTTGTTGATCAGCGTGATGCGCAAGTCCTCGCGATCGAAACTGCGCAGAAAGGCAATGGGCTCCTGCTGCTCATTGAGGGCAGCGGCAATAAGCTCGGTTTCCTGCGAAAGGTTGGCGCTCGTGGCATCTGCCAGAGTATTTTGCACAAAGAACGCGCCCAACACCGTAAACGCCACGATAACCGCCATAGCGCAGAGAAAAATCGTCGCGAACACGCGATGCGACAGGGTACGTTTTCCCTGGGGGGCTAAGACCACGAGTTACTCCTCCTATGCGCTAGCCGCGCTGTCGGCTCCTTCGGCATCGTCATCGACCGTAGGCTCGGCCAGACGATAGCCCACGCCGCGCACGGTCTCTATGGCGCTCGCACGCTCGCCGAGCTTTTGGCGGAGCGTCTGCACATGCACGTCGACGGTGCGCGAGCCGCCGTCGAAGTCCCAGCCCCACACGCTCTGC
>URWM01000190.1 GCA_900551655.1 uncultured Collinsella sp. | reverse complement strand
CGAGATTCCTCTACGTCTCGTGGGCTCGGAGATGTGTATAAGAGACAGCCATAAGCTCGGGACGGTCGGCGTCGACCGGACCCAAGACGCCGGGTTCAGCAGCCAGCTCGGCAATACGCTCCGCATCATTGCCGAGCAACTCGGCCGGCAAGTACACCCGCCCCGCACCGAATCCGCGCAGCCAGGTAAGCGTGGCCCGATTCGCGCAGAACACCGGCGCCGCCACGTCAAACGTCATGCCCAGCTCGCGAGCGATCACCACCTGTCCCAGGTTGCGGCAGACGACGCGCCCGGCACGCTGCATCAGTGAGCGGGTCCGATCAGCGTCACCCGTGCGGCACACCTCGTCCAGCACCACAACGGCGTCGGACAAATCGCGTTCTCCGCGCGGATCGGCATCCATCAGCTGCCAAGCAAAAACCATGTGAGCGGGAACCGCGCGCTCCACCAACTCCGTCGACGCACCGCCATCCACCGCAACGTCCTCAAAGGGCAGCACCTCAACGGCGCGCGCAACGGGCGCAATCGCATCCGCCTCGGCCCGCATGCGCTCCAACACCGCCGCTGTCTGATCCAACACACCGGCGCTGCGAATCAGGTATACCTCGCAGCCCGCGTCCACCTTACGCTTGCAATGCACGACGACGCGCTTCCCCGCTGCGGCATCCACCGGGCAGGGCACCTGCGGCCAGCGCTTGGGCACATCGGGGCGCGCGTCGACGCCCGGATAGAACCGAATCTCGAGCGTGTCACCCGCCGCCACGGCGGCGTCGAGCTCAACGGTCACCTCTTCGTGGCCCACAGCGACCAAACGCCCCACGCGCACGCCCTGGTTAATTGCGCGTTCAAAACTCATAAGCTCCGCACCCGAGCGGCCTCGCAAATACGCGTCGGTAAACCCGCGGTTAAACGACCTTCCCAGCTCGCGCTCAAGCTCTTCCACGGTACCGGGGTCCCACGCGCCGTCGCGCAGCATATCGAGCGCCCGGCGCCACGCCCGCACCACGTTGAATACGTAATCGGGGTTCTTCATGCGCCCCTCGATCTTGAGCGACGCCACGCCGGCATCTACAAGCTCGGGCAGATGCGCAATACCCAGATAGTCGCGCGGACACAGCAGGCGATCTCCCTCGACGGCGGCAACACTCTGCCCAGCCTCGTCCACCAAGTCATAGGATAGACGGCACGGCTGCGTGCAATCACCGCGCATCGCAGAGCGGCCACGTCGAAGGGCAGAGAACTCGCACGCCCCCGAATAGCCGATGCAAATCGCACCGTGGCAGAATACCTCGATGGGCACACCCGTGGCACATAGCGCCGCAATCTCGTCGACCGTCAGCTCGCGTGCCGTCGTCACGCGCTCGACCCCCAGCTCATCGGCGGCAAGCCGCACGGCGCCTTCGCTATGAACGCCCGCCTGCGTAGACAGGTGAATCTCGACCCCGGGAATCGCCGCGCGCAGCGCGCAGGCCAACCCGGCATCGGCGACAATCAGAGCATCGGTGCCCAGCTCCAGTGCATGAGCTCCCAACACCACCGCGTCGGACAACTCATCGTCAAACACGAACACGTTGAGCGTTACGTACACACGCACGCCATGGGCATGCGCCACGGCGCAGCCGCGCGCAAACTCGTTATCCGTAAAGCCATGGGCGCTCACACGGGCGTTAAAGCCGCCCAACCCCGCATAGATGGCATCGGCGCCCGCGGCGATGGCCGCAAGCATCTGGTCGAGCCCGCCCGCCGGCGCCAGCAGCTCGGGCAGCGCCGCACCGGCAGCATCCAATCCAGTCTCGTATTGTCCGCTCGGCCCCATCGTCCGAATCGCCATCGACAAACTCCTTACCAAGGTATGCATTCACTCTGAAAAATGCCGTCTTCCAGCATACACGAGGCCTCGCGCGCCCCGTTTGGTTTATCGTGTAATAACTTATGTCCATCCTGCCCCGACGGCACATCCACCGTCCGGCACGACATACCTGGAGGTCAATATATGGGTCCTCGCCAACGACAGGGACACAGCCGTTCAAAGACGCACGCCCTGCCCATAATCCTGCTCTCGTTTTTGGGCTTTCTGCTGATTGCGGGCGTGGCGTTTGGCATCGGCATGGTCGGTAACGTCAACCGCTGGCTGTCCGATCTGCCCGACTACACCGACGCCAACGCGTATCTGGTGAGCGAGCCCACCGAGATCGTCGACTGTAACGGCAACAAGATCGCGAGCTTCTACACGCAAAACCGCAAGTCCATCACCAAGGACGAGGTCTCCCCCTACGTGCTGCAGGGCACCGTTGACGTCGAGGACGAGCGCTTCTACGAGCACGGCGGTATCGACCTGTGGGGTATCGCGCGTGCTGCGGTGGCAACCCTCGGCGGCGGGCACGAAGGCGCCTCGACGATCACCCAGCAGCTTGTGCGCAACACCATTCTGCAGGAGGAGCAATTCGACTCGACCATTGAGCGTAAGGTGCGCGAGGCCTACATCGCCATCAAGATGGAGGACATGTACTCCAAAGACGAGATCCTCATGATGTACCTCAACACCATCTATTACGGCCACGGCGCCTACGGCATCGAGGCCGCAGCCGAGACCTATCTGTCCAAGAGCGCCGCCGACCTCACCCTGAGCGAGGCCGCGCTGTTGATCGGCCTTCCCAACTCGCCCTCGCAGTACGACCCCACGGTCAACCCCGACCTGGCGCTGTCCCGTCGCAACAAGGTCCTCGACAACATGCTGCGCCTGGGCCACATTACGCAGGAGGAGCACGATGCCGCACAGGCCGAGCCCATCACCCTCAACGTGACCGAAATCTCGGGCAGCGGCGTCGACGTATACTCGCAGCCCTACTTTGTCTCCTACGTCAAGCAGCTGCTGGAGCAGGAGTTCTCGACCGACGTGCTCTTTAAGGGCGGCCTGACCGTCAAGACCACCATCGACCCCACGATGCAGCAGGTGGCAGAGAATGCCGTCCGCGAGCAGCTCGACACGCTCTCGCTCGACGGCCTGGACATGGGCATGGTCGTCGTCGACCCCAAGACCGGCTACATCAAGTGCATGGTGGGCGGCTATGACTACAACGCCGACGAGAACCACGTAAACCATGCCACGGCCAAGCGTCCCGTCGGCTCCACCTTTAAGGCCTTTACGCTGGCAACTGCCATCCAAAACGGCATGAACCCCAACGTCACCCTCAACTGCAACTCGCCGCTCAAGGCCAAGGGCACCACGACCGAGGTCCAAAATTACGCCAACCAGAGCTATGGCAACATCACGCTTAAGCAGGCGACGGCATACTCCTCCAACACCGGCTACATCCAGGTGGCGGAAGCCGTCGGTAACAGCAAGATCATCTCGCTCGTCAAAAAGCTCGGCATCGACCCCGCCAAGGACAACATCGAGGACGTTCCCGTCATGACCCTCGGCACCGGCTCGATCTCGCCGCTCGAGATGGCCGCCGCCTACGCGACGTTTGCCAACGGCGGCTACTATCGCCAGCCGATTGCCATCACCGAGATTGACTCTCGTACCGGTTCGGTGCTGTACCAGCACACCGACAATCCCTCACAGGTGCTTACCGAGGGCGAGGCCGCCGCGGTCACCGATGTTCTGTCCGGCGTCATGAAGGGCAGCGGTACGGGTGCTGCCGGCGCCCTGAGTGTCAACCAGCCCTATGCCGGCAAAACGGGCACCACCGACAACACCACCAACCTGTGGTTCTGCGGCTATACCCCGCAGCTGGCGTGCGCCCTGTGGACCGGCTATTCCGCGGGCGAGATCCCCATCCAAAAGTACGGCACGGACCTGCTGGGCGACAGCACCAACCTGCCTGTCTTTAAGCGGTTTATGAACACCGTTCTGACCGGTACCGAGCGCGAGGAGTTTGCGACCGGAACGGCGCCCACCTACAAGAACAACAGCGTCTGGAAGTTCTACGGCACCAACAACGCCAAGAAGACGGAGAACGACGACAAGGACGAGAACGAGGACGAAGAGGAAACTACCACAACGACTACCACGACGACCACGACCACCGAGACCACGGGCGGCGACACCACCGGCGGCACCGGTACGACCGGTGGCTCGACGGGCGGCTCAACTGGTGGTTCGACCGGCGGCGATGGCGGCACGCCTACGCCCTGTCTCTTATACACATCACCGAGCCCACGAGACGTAGAGGAATCTCGTATGCC
>URWM01000189.1 GCA_900551655.1 uncultured Collinsella sp. | reverse complement strand
AGCACATTAAGTGCTCTTCGGCTCGTGCGGAACTCGCGATAAATCTCACAGGCCGCGCACGGGCCCCTGTGGGCGAGCAAGCGGACGACAAACACATCTGTCCAACAATTCGTGCGAAACATAATGAAAAACCGTTTGATGTGAGTTAATATAAACAACGTCGTGAATCTGACTCCTGCCGCATGCATGACAGGGGTTAAACACAAAAAAGGAGTCAATTATGGTTTCTGAGAAGGCTACCCTCGTTAATCCTCAGGGTCTGCACATGCGTCCGGCTGGTCTGTTCGCCTCCACCATGGGCAAGTACGCCTGCGACGTGACTGTCGTTACCCCCGAGAAGGAGGTCAACGGCAAGTCCCCGATGGCCCTCATGGCTGCTGGTATCCCCTGTGGCACCGAGGTTGAGGTTAAGTGCGACGGCGCTGACGAGGCCGAGGCTCTGGCTGCTGCCATCGAGCTCATCAAGAGCGGTCTTGGCGAGTAGAACTCAAACGGGTCGCATGTTGAACAATTAAGTTCATACTTGGGGGCGCAGTGACCTGTTCAAGGTAGCTGCGCTCTTTTGTCATGGATATGGCAAAACGCTTTATCACATGACACGGAGAGAGGAATGGGAATGTATCAGGGAGTCAACGCTTCCGAGGGCATCGGTATCGGCACCGTCATGGTCGCCGTCGATCCCGACTTGACGTTTGAACCGCACGCGGTTGCTGATTCGGCCGCAGAGAAGGAGCGTTATCAGACTGCTCTTTCGGTCTTCTGCGAGAAGACCCAGGCTCAGGCCGACCACATGAAGGAGACGGTGGGCGAGGCCGAGGCCGAGATCATGAGCGGACACATTGTCCTGGCTCAGGACCCGGGCATGACCGACGCCATCAACGCCGCCATTGACGGCGGTACCTGCGCCGAGCAGGCGCTCATGGACACCTCGACAATGTTCGAGAACATGTTCCTGTCCATGGACGACGAGATGTTCCGTCTGCGCGCGGCCGACATCGCCGACATCCGCACCGGTATTCTGGCCGAGCTGCTGGGCAAGGAGGTCGTCGACCTCTCCGTCCTGCCCGAGAACACCGTCGTTGTCGTGCACGACCTCACGCCGTCCATGACCGCTACGATCGATAAGGCCCACGTTGCCGGTATCGTCACCGAGACCGGTGGCCGCACGTCGCACTCCGCGATCATCGCGCGCGCCCTCGAGATCCCGGCTGTCCTTTCGGTTGCCAACAGCTGCACCGCACTGCGCAACGGCATGACCGTTGTCGTCGACGGTGGCAAGGGTGTCGTCGAGGCCGATCCCGACGAGGAGACGCTCGCTGCCTACACCGCCAAGGCCGAGGCCTTCGCTGCCGAGAAGGCAGCCCTCGAGGCCTTCCGTGGCAAGCCGTCCGTGACTGCTGATGGCATCAAGAAGATCATCGCCTGCAACATCGGTAACCCCGATGACGTGCCCAACGCGCTCGATCACGATGCCGAGGCCATCGGTCTGTTCCGCTCCGAGTTCCTGTTCATGGACTCCGCTGAGCTTCCTTCCGAGGAGGAGCAGTTCAACGCCTACCGTAAGGTCGCCAGCGCGCTCAAGGGTGCTCCGGTCATCATTCGCACGCTCGATGTGGGCGGCGACAAGGAGATTCCGTACCTGCACATGGTCAAGGAAGACAACCCCTTCATGGGCTTCCGCGCCGTGCGTTACTGCTTGGCTAATCCCGACCAGTACAAGGTCCAGCTCCGCGCTCTGCTGCGCGCTAGCGCCTTCGGTGACGTCAAGATCATGATCCCGCTCGTCACCTGCGTCGAGGAGGTCGTGGCCGTCAAGGAGCTCGTCGAGCAGTGCAAGGCCGAGCTGACCGAAGAGGGTCGCAAGTTCAACGAGAACATCGAGGTCGGTATCATGGTCGAGACGCCCGCCGCTTCGCTGCTCGCTGACCGCCTTGCCGAGGTCGCCGACTTCTTCTCCATCGGCACCAACGACCTGATCGGCTACACCATGTGCGCCGACCGTGGCAACGACACCATCTCCAACCTGTACCAGGTGTACTATCCCGCCGTGCTCCGCTCGCTCAAGAACATCATCGAGAGCGGCGTTAAGGCCGGCATCATGGTCGGTATGTGCGGCGAGGCCGCTGCCGATCCGCTGCTTGAGCCGCTGCTGATCAGCTGGGGTCTGGAGGAGTTCTCGATGAGCGCTCCGTCCATCCTGCGCGCCCGCAAGACCATCAGTCAGTGGACCAAGGCCGAGTGCGACGAGCTCGCCGAGAAGGCGCTCGCCTGCAACACCGCCGCCGAGGTAAAGGCACTGCTCGAGTCCGCAGCTCGCTAATTTGGTATCAGAGGTAACCGCGTGGTTGGAATGGGCCGGCCACGCGGCCCTCACATATACAGGGGGTACTGTAAATGTTCTACACGCTAACCGCTAACCCGGCTGTCGACATGACGGTTTCGAGCTCTCCGCTCGAGCCCGACGAGAACGTCCGCACCGGCTCGGCCAGCTACACGGCAAACGGTAAGGGCCTCGACGTGTCCTTCGCCTTTAAGAAGATGGGCGTCGACACCGTCGCTCTCGGCTTCTTCGCTGGCTTCACGGGCAAGTTTATCGTCGAGGAGGTCATGAACCTGGGCTGCCTGTGCCGCCCGGTCTGGACCGACGGCATCACGCGTATCAACACCTACGTCAACGATGGCCAGCACGAGTACGGCATCCTGAACCCCGGCGCTCCTATTACGCCGCAGCACCAGGAGGAGCTCTACAACATCCTGGACACCGCGGGCGATCTCGAGTGCCTGATCGTTTCCGGCTCCGTGCCTCCCAAAGCTACGCCTGACTTCCTGGCTAAGGTCATGGAGCACGCTCAGGCCCGTGGCGCCGACGTCGTCCTAGACCTGTCCTCCGACAAGCTCAAGGAGCTCGCTCACAAGAAGCCGCTGCTCATCAAGCCGAACCATCACGAGATGAAGGCCATCTTCGGCGTGCCGGTCGACACCGACGACGAGGTCCGCGTTGCCATGAAGCTCGCCCACGACGCCGGCGTCCAGAACGTGCTGCTCACCCGTGGTAGCCGCGGCGACGCTTACTTCTCCAATGGCGAGGACATCTGGTACGCCAAGCGTGAGTTCAACATCAAGCTGGTCTCTTCCGTCTGCGCCGGCGACTGCACCCTCGCTGCATTCCTGCACAAGTGGTACAGGAATCGCGACAACGTCGAGGAGGCCATGAAGCTCGCTATGGCCACCGGTGCTAACGTTGCCGAGTCCGTGGGCATTGGCGACTTCGGTCACGTTGACGAGTACAGCAAGCGCGTTGCTGTCCGTAAGCTCGATCGCAAGTAAGCGAGACGCGACAAATTCGTGCGCATGCGGCGCTCTGACTTCGGTCAGGGCGCCGTTTTTTGTCCCAACCGAACTTCGGCGCCGCCCTTCACGCGTTCCACACCGTTCGCCGAGTTGTTGTAGCCTTTTGCCGAAGCGTGGAATATACTTTCATTAACACGTTGCTTCGTGAAAGGAACATTCATGATTTACACGCTCACTGCAAATCCCGCCATTGACTACAACATCGCCTGCGACGGCCTTGCTGCCAACACCGTCACGCGTACTCGCAACGCCGTCTATACGCCCAACGGCAAGGGCCTCAACGTCTCGTTTACGCTTGACCACTACGGTGTCGACACCACGATCCTGGGCTTCTTCGCTGGCTTCTCGGGCGAGTTCATCGTCAAGGGCGCCGAGGCCCTGGGCGTGCCCGTCAAGCCCGTGTGGACCGACGGCATCACGCGCGTCAACGTGTTCCTCAATGCCGGCCCCGACACCGAGTACAACATGGTCAACGCCGGTGCCGCCATCAACGAGGCCAATGAGCAGGAGATGTTTGAGCTCATCGATTCGCTCGATGACATGACCTGCCTGGTAATCAGCGGCTCGCTGCCTCCCAACACTTCCGAGGGCTTCCTGGCCGAGGTTCTGCGCCGCGTCAAGGCCAAGGGTGCCGAGTTCGTTCTCGACATTTCGAGCCATCAGCTGGCAGATCTCATTGCCATGGAGCCGCTGCTGATCAAGCCCAATGACGACGAGTTGCTCGATATCTTTGGCATTAAGGTGAGCGGTGGCGACGACGAGTCCGTCAAGGGCGCTATGGCCGAGCTGCACGCCAAGGGCGCCAAGAACGTGCTGCTGACCCTTGGTGGCGATGGCGCGTACTTCTCCAACGG
>URWM01000188.1 GCA_900551655.1 uncultured Collinsella sp. | reverse complement strand
GCAGATGCGCGAGCTGGAGCCCGATGCCTGCGCCGAGTATCTCTCGTTTGTGCGCGCAACCATCCGAACCAACAACCGCCTGCTCGAAAGCAGCCCGTTGCCACACGGCAACGAGGTCACGCTGCTTGCCGTAGATCGCGACGTCCATGGCCTGGGCGTTGGCTCGGTGTTGCTCGACGCCGCAGTCTCGTACCTGTCCTCGCGCGGGGCGACGAGGGCGCACCTGTACACCGACTCCAACTGCTCGTGGAAGTTCTACGAACTGCACGGCTTTAAGCGCACGGCCACGCACCGCGCCAACCGCGAAGAGCGCCGTCACGACATGCCGCGCGAAAGCTTCCTCTACGAACTCGACCTAACAGCCTAGGCCCAGCAGCCATACCTAGTCATTTAGGAACGTCCCCAGTGACTAGTCGTTGGGGACAGTCTTCGTAGGTAGCGCATAAAAAGGGATGGGCTTTCCCCGACGGCTGTCGAGAAAAGCCCATCCCATAGCTTACGACCGTTAGAACGTTCCGCCGCCGCCTCCGCCGACGCCGCCGCCTCCGCCGCCCGAGAAGCCGCCGCCTCCGCCGCCGCCCGAGCTGTCCGAGCTCGACGCGAGCTCACGGATGCTCTCGTGATACACGTCATCGAATGAATCGAGCGGGGACTGGTTTCCGTAGTGATGGTAGTACCACCAGTAGCAGGGGTAATTGTCGTAGAAACCGTCGGCCTCGCGCACCTCGGGAGGAACAGCCTCGGCAAGCTGACGCAGAACTTCCTTCGAAACGCCCAGCGCCGCACCCATCACCAGAAGTTTATTCCACAGGACCAGATCGCCGGGGACGGCTTCCTTTAGACGCGTGAAATCCTCGAGCCAATGCTTAAGCGCCTTGCAGCGAGCCGCCACCTCGGCACCCTCCGGCGTAAAGCGGCGGAACGTAAGGCCCACGCCAATACCCACCAGCACAATCGGCACCGAGATAACCGCGGCGATAATGTTCGCCTGTGCGCCGTCGGTAAAGAAAATGGATCCCATGGGAACAAAGGCGATCAGAATACCAAGAACCAGGCAGAACACCATTGCGACAATGCCGTCCGAGGCAACGTACTCGCTATCGGCCAACTTGCCCTTAACGGTGTTCTGATAGTCCTCGAGCTTGTCGCCCACGGGCGTAGCGTGCTGCTTGACGTAGTGCTGCAGCTCGTCAAACGTGCGCGAGCGATCGCCGTTCTCGTCGGGCTTAGCACCGGCAAAGAAGACCTTGAGCACCATGCGGTCAATACCCTTGGCCGACTTCCAGCCCGCATCACTCACCGTCACGCGATACGTCTGCTCTTCTTTTTCACGCCCCAACAGACCTTTCTTGGCCTTGGTCACGGTCGCCTGCTCCAGCTTGATCACACGGTCGTCAGTAAGCTTCATGAGCGTGGCGATATATGCCTGATCGGGCACCTCGTTCCAGCTCATGAGGGCCGAAAGCACGGCGGGATGGTCGGCCGAAGGCACATCGCGGAAATATTCGTCCTGGAAAAGCGGCTTGGGCTTGCGGCGGCGCAGCTTGAGCACAACGATTGTGCCGGTAAAGGCCACCGCCGCGACAACACTTAGTACGGCAAGTACATTGGCAATCATGCGAGCGTGAGCGCGGCGGGCGTTAGCTTCGTCGGCCCACGCCTTCTCTTCGCTCAGGATCGTTGACATGCGCTCCTCGCTCGAGGCGGAAAGCCATGGCACCCAGTCGCTGGGGAAGGCGATGCGTGCCTCGGCGAATTCGCCCTGATGCACGCAGGGAATGGTATAGGTGACCATGGGCTCGTCCTCATCGAGTGACACGTCGCCCGTCAGCGGACCGTGGCCCCATGCGCGGAAGTTATCGCCCTTGACGGCCGCCATCCCGGCAGCGGCATTTGCGAAGTACACTTCCATCTCGACATCGTCGGAATCCGCGGACCAGCCGTCACCTACAAATTTCCAGTAGAGCTCAGCGGTATCGGCCCAGTTCATGACCGCACCGGTCATGGTGTAGCTCACGTAATAGATCACGCTATCGCCGCTCTCGTGGGGGCTGAAAACCTTGATCTTTGCGCCGCCGTCGGACTGCTCGACCGTGTAGACGCCAGAGTCACCCTTGTTTGCGCTATCGACTTTGTTGAACGCGGTGTCCTCTTCCTCGACGCTCAACACGTCGACACCCGCCGCGCCGCCCTGCTGGTTGGTGCCCGCATTGATCTCCCAAAACACGCCGTTGATGTCGTCATCGAAATCGAACTGGCGTCCCTCGACAACGGTCAACGAGCCATCGGCCTCGACCGTGGCGCCGATGTAGGTTTGGCTCATGGAGTAGCCGTCGGCGTGCGCGGCGGCAGGCAGCAGCAACAACGCAAGCGCGACGAGCGCGCAGACGGAAGCAAATCGCGCGAATAGGCGGCGCTGCCGACAGGTCTTGGCAACGAGGGTGTTCATAGGCACATCCTTTGTCTGTGATACCAACAGCGCCATTGTCCCACGTTTGCGGACGCACATGACGAATATCTAGGCGACCGGAGCGCCAAATGGGACAAAAGTCCCACCCGAGCCTGGCACTTAGGGACCTTCCTTATCTGCCGGCAGTTTGGGACACTCCTTGGCATGGCCTGCACCAACGATAGATACCACTTCACAGCTCCGTCACAGGTGTAGCGGCTTTGTGTGGGCGCGGCATGCGCTGATTGAGCCGCCAGCCGAGGGGCATAAAGCAGTTGAGCGAAAACGGTTTGCCCCTTTGCCGTTCGCTCGAGGATCATGTCCCCCTTTTCCGCGGAAACCCCGGCAGTTGCGAAGAGCTGCCGGGGTTTCTGTTGTCTAAGGTGCCGAGTTGACGGACAGGAATCAAAGCACCGAGTCTGCGGCCCGCCATACGCAATGCGGGTCCTCGACAACTTGCGGACCACAGTGATGCCTCCCCATCGTGCCCCGCGCTATACTCGTCCGCATGGATATCAAAGCACGCAACATAGCAACGCCCGCCGCGGACGCGCCAACGACGACTCCCTCTCCCGCACCTGTCGTGGGTCGCTTTGCCCCGTCGCCCTCGGGCCGCATGCACCTGGGCAACGTGTTCAGCTGCCTGTGCTCGTGGCTTTCGGCCCGCAGCCAGGGCGGCAACATCGCGCTGCGCATCGAGGACCTGGACGATCGCTGCAAACGGCCGGAACTCGCCGCCCAACTTATCGACGACCTCGCTTGGCTGGGGCTCGAATGGGACGAAGGCCCCTACTACCAGCACGATCGCCTGAACCTGTACGAGGCTGCCCTGCACAAACTGCAAGACGCCGGCCTCACCTACCCCTGCTTTTGCACGCGCGCCGAGCTCCACGCCGCAAGCGCGCCGCACGCCAGCGACGGCACGCCCATCTACCGCGGCTCCTGTCGAGGCCTTTCGGCCGAAGAGGTCGCACGCCGCAGCGCCCTTCGTGCCCCGGCCACACGCCTGCGCGTACCCACCGTCGACGACCTCGCAGAGGATGTAGTCGAGTTTGTGGACCGTACGTATGGCGCCCAATGCGAGGCGCTCGCCACCGAGTGCGGCGACTTTTTGGTGCGCCGCAGCGACGGCGTGTTTGCCTACCAGCTGGCCGTGGTGGTCGACGACGCCGCCATGGGCGTCACCGAGGTCGTGCGTGGATGCGACCTGCTGGGCTCCACGCCGCGCCAGATCTACCTGCAGCGTCTGCTGGGACTTCCCACGCCGCACTACGCGCACATTCCGCTGCTCATGTCGCCGGATGGCCGCCGCCTTTCCAAGCGCGATCGCGATCTGGACCTGGGCGAGCTCCGCGCCCGCTTTGGCACACCCGAGGCACTGCTGGGCTGGCTCGCCGGGCAAACGGGCATCGCGCCGGACACCACACCGCGCTCTGCCAAGCAGCTGGTCGAACACTTTAGCTGGGATGTTATCCGTGCGCATCGCGAGAACATCACTGTAACTGCCGAGTAGCCAAACGCCTCGCCCCTACGCAACATCCCAGGGCTGGGGTTCGTCGCCCAGGCGAATGATGCAGTCGTAGAGCACGGTATGGCGCTCGGCCGGGTTGGCGTCGCGATGAAAATGGCCGTAGTACCAGCGCTTGTAATCCAAGCGGTCTTCCAGCTCATCGAAAAACGCCGTAAGCCGATCAATGGCGGGGCAATCCCAGCCGGGTGCCGGATAGAGCGTGGGCGAAAGCATGCGCGTAGAGCAGGTG
>URWM01000187.1 GCA_900551655.1 uncultured Collinsella sp. | reverse complement strand
GGACCACGCGTAGGGCTTCGGCCTGCAGTGAGGCGCGCGTGAGCTGGTGCCCGACGTTATCGTGGATCTCGCGCGCGATGCGGGCGCGTTCGGCGAGCGTCGCGAGCTCGACTTCGTAGTCCTGGCGGTCGGCGAGGTCGCGGTTGCGTGCCTCGAGTGCCAGGGCGCGTTCTTGCAGCTTGTCACGGGTGCGACGCATGCGTTCCTGTTCGCGCTCCAGCTGCGCGGTGCGCAGCGACAGCAACGTGGCGGCGACCGAAAGGATGGCGGTTAGCAGCAGCGTTCGGGTGGTGAACGCGCCGCCGCGAAGGTCCGCGACAAGCGCGCAGACAAACACGGCGCCAATCGCCAGCGCGGGCCAGATGCGTTCACGGCGCACGCGCCGCGCGATGTCATAGAGGGCGAGAGGCGCAAACGGCACAAACGGCGGCACGAAAACGGCCGCGATGATGTAGGCGCAGCTCGCGGTCTCGCTTGCGCGGCGCGTGCGATCCTTCTGTGCGAGCTCGGCCAGTGAGGTGGCAATAACGCCAAGGCAAAACGCCGCGACCAGGCGAGCGTCCACGGCAAGACCCATGGCGGCCGCAATACAGCACGCCAGCACGATCGATTTGTCGAAAAGCCTGTTCATACGGGTATTGTACGCGAAGGCGCGCGCGGTGGAGGGGCTGCCTGCGCAACCGTGACATTCCTCCCGCGCGGCAAAGCGGCGTCGATCGCTCGCGCGAGCGGGGGTTTCACCTCTGCCCCCTCGCACTCGTGACAAAGCTCACTGGTGCGCGCCGCCCGCTCCTGCGATGATGCAATCGTACCGGGCCACGACCAACAGAAGGGGCGCCTCATGACAGACATCGTCCATGTCGAAAACCTCGTCAAGCGCTATGACGATCTTATCGCGCTCGACCACTTTAACCTGAGCATCGCCCCCGGCGAGATCTTTGGCCTGCTGGGCCCCAACGGCTCGGGCAAGACCACGTCCATCAACTGTATTCTGCAGCTGCTCGCCTACGACAAAGGCACCATTGAGCTGTTCGGCGAGCCCATGACGCCCGCCCGCTACGACCTCAAGCGCCGCATCGGTGTGGTGCCGCAGCAGGTGGCGGTATTCGACGAGCTCACCGTGCGCGAGAACATCGATTATTTCTGCAGCCTCTACGTCACCGACCGCAAGCGCCGCCGCGCGCTCGTGGACGAGGCGATCGACTTTGTCGGTCTGGGCGACTTTACCAAGTTCCGCCCCGGCAAGCTCTCGGGCGGCCTGGCGCGCCGCCTCAACATTGCCTGCGGCATCGCGCACAAGCCCGAGCTCATCTTTTTTGACGAGCCCACGGTGGCAGTCGACCCACAGAGCCGAAACGCCATCCTGGAGGGCATCTGCCGCCTGCGCGACGAGGGCGCCACGGTGGTGTATACCAGCCATTACATGGAGGAAGTCGAGCAGATTTGCAGCCGCATCATGATCATGGACGGCGGCCGCGTGCTGGCGCAGGGCACCAACGACGAGCTCAAGCGCATGATTCAGATGGGCGAGCGCGTGACCGTCGAGGTCGGCACCGTCGAGGCCGCCACGGTCGAGCGCCTGCGTGCCCTCGAGCACGTGCTCAGCGTTGAGCTTTCCGGCGGCGAGCTCGTCTGCACCTGCGAAGCGAGTCCGCACAATCTGGTCGACATCCTCGACACGCTGCGCGCCGCCGACGTGGCGCTCGGCCGCGTGTGGAGCGAGCCGCCGACCCTCAACGACGTGTTTCTCGAGATCACCGGCCGCGAGCTGCGCGACTAGGGGGCGGCCATGTTCAACACCATCATCACCACGCTCAAGACGCTACTGCGTCGACCGAGTACATGGGTCTGGGGCGCGATCTTTCCCATTGCGCTTTCAACGATGTTCATGTTTATGTTCGCGAACCTGAGCTCTGACGGAAAGGTCGACCCGGTGCCGGTAGCCGTTGTCGCTGACGAAGCCTGGGGCGCTTCGTCCTTTAAGGACGTGGCGACCTCGCTTGCCAAGGAGGGCGACGATCAACTGCTCGAGATTCACGAGTGCGAGGATGTGGATGCCGCGAACCGTGCGCTCAAGGCCGGCGAGGTCGCGGGCATCTATACGGTCGACGCCGAAGGCACGCCCAAACTCACGCTGCTATCGAGCTATGACAACTCGCGCGCCTCGTCGGTACTCACCGACCGCAGCATTCTGGAGACGGTGGCAAGCTCGTATACACAAAATGCCGAGCTCATGTCCCAGATTGCCCAAGACAACCCGGCGGCGCTCGCCGACCCGGAGGCGGTTGCGCGCGCCCTGTCGCTCGAGGGCGGCACCCGCCGCGTAAGCCTGACGCGCACCACGCCCGATGGCACGGTCATCTACTACTACGCGCTCTTTGGCCTGGTCGCGATGATGTCTGCCGAGTTTGCCGCCTTGAGCGTCGTCGACCTGCAGCCCAATCTGTCGGGCCTTGGCGCGCGCCGCTGCGTGGGCGGCCTTTCCAAGACGGCGTCGCTGGCCGGTATCTTTGTGGGCTCGTGGCTGGTCTCCTTTGCCTCGATGGCGATCGCGATCGGCTACGTGCGCCTGGTTGTGGGCGTCGACTTTGGCGGGCGTGAGGGACTGTGTTTGGTGGGCGCCGCCGCTTCCGCGCTTGCCGCCACGGGCTTGGGACTCTTTGTGGGCACGCTTCCCGTTAAGGGCGGCAAGGCGTCCAAGTCGGGCATCCTCACGGGCTTTGCCACCACGTGCGCCCTGTTCGCTGGGCTTTACGGCGAGCCGGCGATGGCACTTGCCGACGATGTCGCCCGCGCCTGCCCGGCCGAGTGCTGGCTCAACCCTGTCAAGCTCATCTGCGACATGTTCAACCGCCTGTATTTCTTTGAGGACCTGAGCCCCTTTGCCGTTCGCGCCGGCGCGCTCGTCCTGATGGCGCTGCTGTTCGTTGCCGCCGCCACGCTGATCTTTGGAAGGAGCCGCTATGAGCACCTTTAAGACCGCGCTTCGCATGGCGCTGGCGCACCCGTTCTACCTGCTCATCTATACGGTGTTCATCTCGCTCATGGGCGTATTCATCGCGGCATCGGTGAGCTGGAACTCGTCGCAGCTTACCGAGTACGAGCCCTACGACACCAACGTGATCGTGGTCGACCGCGACAATAGCGACCTTTCGCGGGCGCTTACCAAGCACCTGGGCTCACGCTTTGACCTGGTCACGGGCGTTGGTGACGATACGTACGACCTTGCGGATGCGCTCGCCAAGAGCAACAGCGCCAAGGGCAGCGCCGACTGCGTGTTCTTTATCCCGGAGGGGTTCGAGGACGACCTGGTCGCGGCTGCCCGCGCGAGGGAGGCCCTGCCCAAGCTCGACGTGACCTACGGTTCCGGCACCATGGCGGCGGCGCTTTCGTCTGCCGAGGCCTCGCGCTGGATCTCGCTCGCGGGTGCTGCGGCGGCGCTTGAGCCCGCTGCCCCCAACGGCGATGTTGCCAAGGCGGCCGAGCATGCTGCCGCAAAGCGCGCGGAGGTCGAGATTGAGCAGATCAAGGTCGACTCGACTGCCGTCGCCCCACTCGAGTCGTACTTCAACTTTGGCGCGTACGCGATCATCTCGTCGGTCATCGTGTCGGTGGGATTGGTGTTCTCGGGCATGAACGAGCCCGAGCGCGTGCGCCGCATGGAGGCCGGCCCGGTCTCCGAGCGCCAGCGTTCGCTTGCTGTGTTCGCGGCTGCCGCGGTGCTCACCGTCTGCATCTGGTTCGTGTCGAGCATGGTGGGTGTCGTGGGCTTTGCCGGCGCGGTCGCCGAGGTCGGTGTGGGTCGCGTGTGCCTGGCGCTGGCGACGACGCTTGCCCTGGCGTGCACGCCGCTGGCCGTTGGCTTTACCCTGTCGAGCTTGGGCGCGCGCGAGGAGCTGCTCAACGGCGTGGGCAACTTGCTCGGCATGCTCATGACGTTTTTGGGCGGCGCCTGGATGCCGCTGTCGCTGATGGGCTCGGTCGTGCAGACCGTGGCACACTTTGTGCCGACATATTGGGTGAACGACGCGACCAGCAAAGCGCTCGCCGCGGACCTGACGTCCACCGTGCTGGGCGACATCGCCTGCGACCTGGGCGTCACCGTGCTCTTCGCCGTCGCCATCGCCGCCGTAGGCCTGGCCCTCGCCCACAACAAATCCCACGCCTAGCCGCCTAGTCATTGGGGACGTTCTTAAACGACTGGTCGTTGGGGACGTTCTTGATTCACT
>URWM01000186.1 GCA_900551655.1 uncultured Collinsella sp. | reverse complement strand
CTTCGTCGGCAGCGTCAGATGTGTATAAGAGACAGGCTCGTACTCGCCCACCGTCATGGCGGCGTTGCCATTGACGTCGATCACCAGCATGAGTACGCCGTCGTGCGCAGTGTAATCGCCCTCGGCAAGCGACCACTCAACGTGCTGTTTGGCCCAGCTGAGCATGTTATGGGTAAGCGGCTCGCCCTGCACCAGGCGCTCGGACAGTGCGCGAATGTGGCGGTTGAGCATGGGCACCTTTTTATTGGACATGCGCCAACGGCAGACAAGCGCGGGCTTGTCGAGCGTAAACTTCTCGACCGCCTCCTGATTGGCGCAAAAGTCCTCGTACGCACGCTGATCCTCGGCATTACCAAACAGCTCGGCATCATCAATCTGGGGCATGGTTGTACCTTTCGTGTTAGTCATACCGTCCTCTTATACCAAAAAGACGGCCCTCCAAACGGAGCAGCCGTCTTTTGC
The DNA here is from genome assembly GCA_900551655.1 of uncultured Collinsella sp. Taxonomy (GTDB): domain Bacteria; phylum Actinomycetota; class Coriobacteriia; order Coriobacteriales; family Coriobacteriaceae; genus Collinsella. The sequence goes on along the minus strand of URWM01000186.1, from coordinate 3,780 downwards.
AGAGATTATTTTGTCCCGGGGCGAAACTTAGTGCCTAAAGTGGCGGGCGCCCGTAAATACCATCGCAATACCATGCTCGTTGCAGGCCTGGACGCTCTCGTCGTCGCGCTTGGAGCCGCCGGGCTGGATGATGCAGGTCACGCCGTGTGCAGCAAGCACGTCGACGTTGTCGCGGAACGGGAAGAATGCGTCGCTTGCGCAGGCAAAGCCGCCCTTCTCCACGCCCTCGCGCTCGCAGAAGTCCTCGGCACGCTCGCAGGCCAACAACGCAGAATCCACGCGGTTGGGCTGACCCGGGCCCATGCCAATGCCGGCCTTGCCCTTGGAGACCAGGATGGCGTTGGACTTGACACCCTTGCAGACCTTCCAGGCAAACTCGAGCTCGGCCATCTCGGCGTCGGTGGGCTTGCGGTCGGTGGGGAACGTAAAGGTCGCGGGATCCTCGGTCACGTGGTCGACCTCCTGCACCAGCATGCCGCCGTCGACGGAGCGCAGCTCCACCTGAGCGCCGTGGTCCACGCCGCCGGTCGCCAACACGCGCAGGTTGGGGCGCTTTGCCATGCGCTCGAGCGCCTCGGCAGTGTAGCTCGGGGCGATGATGACCTCGACGAACTGCTTGTTCTGGTCGGCGAAGTGCTCAACCAGCTCATAGGGAACCTCACGGTTGCAGGCGATGATGCCGCCGAAGGCGCTCTTGGGATCGCAGGCGAAGGCGCGGTCGTAGGCGGCCGTAATATCCTCGGCAACGGCGGAACCGCAGGGGTTCTGGTGCTTGAGGATCACGCAGGCCGGCTCGTCGAACTCGCGGACCAGGTTCCAAGCGGCATCGGCGTCCAGATAGTTGTTGTAGCTGAGCGGCTTGCCCTGGATCTGCTCGGAGCCCACAAGCGGGAACTGCGAGCTCGCGGTGTTCTCGCAGCCCTCGGCAAAGCGATAGACTGTGGCTTTCTGCTGCGGGTTCTCGCCATAGCGCAGGTCGTCGACCTTCTCCAGCGAAATCTCGAGCTTGGCAGAGGTGTCCGCCACGTCGCTTGCCTGGGCGGCGAGCCAGCGGGAGATGGCCGTGTCGTAGGCGGCGGTGGTCTGGTAGACCTTCACCTGCAGGCGACGACGGGTGGAAAGCGTGGTGCAGCCACCGGTCTCGCGCATCTCGGCCAGGACGGCGTCGTAGTCGGCCGGGTCGGAAATGACGGTAACGCTCGTGGCGTTCTTGGCGGCAGAGCGCAGCATGGAGGGACCACCGATGTCGATGTGCTCGATGGCGTCCGCGAAGGTGACCTCGGGGTTGGCGACGGTCTTCTCGAACTCGTACAGGTTGACGACGACCAGGTCGATCAACTTAATGCCGTGCTCAGCGGCCTCCTGCATGTGCTGCTCGGAATCGCGACGGGCCAGCAGCGCGCCGTGGACCTTGGGATGCAGCGTCTTGACGCGGCCGTCCATCATCTCGGGATAGCCCGTGAACTCCTCGATGGGGGTTACGGGAACGCCCGCGTCCTCGATGGCACGAGCCGTGCCGCCCGTAGAGATGATCTCGACGCCAAAGTCGTCAACCAGCGTCCGTGCGAAATCGACGACGCCCGTCTTATCGGTAACCGAGATCAACGCGCGTGCGATCTTCACATCAGATCCCATGCAGTCCTCCTGTCTGGTACGCCGCCGTGCTCTGTGAGTCGGTGATACGTCGATCTGCAGCGCTCGCGCAGCGGCATTGAAAATACTGATTCAATGTAGCGCATCGAACGCATCGATGCACCCCGCAACGGGCGCATATGCAGAAAAAGTTTGCGAGCGGAGGAGATGGGCACGGCACCGGGCACGGTGAGTTCATGGAACACAGGGGCACCATAATTAGATGCCAATAGCGTGGTAGAACTGTGCTCGATATGCATCCGCAAAAGAAAGAGGCACCATGGTCTCGCGGGTTCTCTACCGACCGTTTGATACCGAAGATTTCGACGCCATCGCGCTGATCCTGCAGCAGCTTTGGCACAACAACTCGGATAACGATGAGTACAACCGCCTCGAAGCCGCGTGCGACCTTGCCTACTGCCTTTCTTCCTCGACGTTTTCGCAGGTTGCAGTTATAGATGGCGAGGCGCGCGGCATTTCGCTTGCGCGTGCAGGACAGAGCTCCGGCACCGCCGTCAGGGAACATTGGATGGATACCGAACGCGCGTTGCTGTCGCAGATGCGCGAGCTGGAGCCCGATGCCTGCGCCGAGTATCTCTCGTTTGTGCGCACAACCATCCGAACCAACAACCGCCTGCTCGAGAAAAGTCCGCTGCCGCATGATAACGAGGTCACACTGCTTGCCGTGGACCAGGACGTTCATGGCTTGGGCGTTGGAACGGTGCTGCTCGACGCCGCGATTTCGCACCTGTCCTCGCGCGGAGCAACGAGCGCTCACCTGTACACCGATTCCAACTGCTCTTGGAAATTCTACGAGCTCCACGGCTTTAAGCGCACTGCCACGCATCGCGCCAGCCGTGAAGAGCGCCGCCACAATATGCCCCGCGAAAGCTTTCTCTACGAGCTGGATCTAACAGCATAGGCCCGTCAGCGGCTACAACCTAGTCGTTTAGAACGTCGCATGCGACTAGTCATCGGGGACGTTGTCAGGTCCCCCGGTCCGTGATACCATCGGCGAGGCGGCCGCCGCGCCGCCGAAGCGGGAAGGAGGACGCCGTGCGGATCGTCCAGCGCATCAACCACAACGCCGCGCTCTGCATCGACGGCGACGGCCGCGAGGTGATCGCGCTCGGCAAGGGCGTCGGCTACCCCCAGGGCACCGACGAGCTCGCGCCGGCGCAGATCTCCCGCACCTTCTACGGCGTCGATGCGCGCTACCTGCCGCTCCTGAACGAGATAGACCCCGCCGTCTTCGAATTCTCCTCGCAGCTCGCCGATGCGGCCCGCGGGCTCGTCTCCTACGAGCTCGGCGCGAACCTCGCTTTCACGCTCGCCGACCACATCGCCTTCATCATCCAGCGCGTCCAAGACAACATGGCGATCCGCATGCCCTTCGCCCACGACATCCGCTACTCCTACCCCATGGAGTACAAGCTCGGCAAGCTCGCGATCGAGCGGATGCGCGAGCTCTTCGGCATCCCCGTGCCCGAGAGCGAGGCCGCCGGCATCGCGATGAGCATCATCTCGAGCCAGGTCGTTCCCAGCTCCAAGGCGAAGTCCGTGAGCGCGCGGAGAAACGACCGCGTGCTCGACCAGTGCACGCGCATCGTGGAGCAGGAGATGCGCGTGCGGATCGACCGCGAGAGCTTCAACTTCGCGCGCTTCGCCACGCACCTGCAGTACCTCTTTGAGCGCGTGAGCGGGGACGCCGCGCCCCTCGAGGGAAACGAGGCGCTCGTGAAGTCCATGCGCGAGGAGTACCCCCGCGTGTTCGCCTGCGCCGAGGACGTGGGGCGGGCCATCACGACCTCCTACGGCGGCGAACTTGCCGAAGACGAGCTGCTCTACCTCTCGCTCCACATCAACCGCCTCTGCGAGAAGGTCGAGGCGCCGGGGGGCGGCCGGTAGCGCGCGCCCTGCCCGCCAATCCGGCGAACGGTCGATCCGCGCCCGTGAACGGCGATATCGCGTCCCACCGCTTGCGCGGGCGCGGCGGATGCGCTAGATTTCCTGCCATACGAGTGCCACTTGGCTTGCCCAAGGCGTTATCGGAACGGATGCGACCGTTCGATGCCGCTTTGGGTTTTCTTTTTCGCACGCCCCGCGCTGTCTCTTATACACATCTCCGAGCCCACGAGACGTAGAGGA
>URWM01000185.1 GCA_900551655.1 uncultured Collinsella sp. | reverse complement strand
GTCTTCTGAGCACGATTGCTATCGTCCCCGCCGTCCTACTGCTGATTATCTCTATCGCTGGTCTGTCGCTTGCCGGAGCCCTCTTGTGCGGTGTTATTGGCATCGCACTGGTGTCGAGCGCCTTTGCGGGGTGCGCGATCGCGCGCATGGTCGGAAACAGCCAGAACCGCTACGCCATGGCGGCTGTGGGCGGCGTGATCGCAGGCGCCCTCACGGGGCTTCCCCTCGTAGGCGACTTCATCAGCGGCGTGGCCTTCGTCTTTACACTCGGCTACATCATCCAAATCATCTGGCGCAACGCCCACCTCAAGCCGCAGCAGCCGGCTAACACGCCGGGACTCCCCACCGCCTAGCCGCCAACCACCACAAAAGGGCCAGGCACCTTTGTGGTGGCGCAAAGCAACCTGACCCCATTGCACCAAAAAGGGCGCCGACCATTGCGGTCGACGCCCTTTCTTATTGGCGGTTATAAGCCCCAGCGCTTATTTGTTGACCTGACCGGCGCGAACGGCAGCTTTCTTGCGGTCGGTAGCGTTGAGCAGACGCTTGCGCAGGCGGATGTTCTTGGGAGTGATCTCCACCAGCTCGTCGTCAGCGATGTACTCCAGCGCCTCTTCCAGAGAGAAGGTGCGAGGCGGCACCAGCTGCACGGAGATGTCGGAGGTCGAGGAACGCTGGTTGCCCAGGTTCTTGGTACGGGCGATGTTGACGACCATGTCGCCAGCCTTGCTGCGCTCGCCCACGATCATGCCCTCGTAGCACTCGGTACCCGGCTCAACGAACAGCTGGCCGCGCTCCTGCAGCGTGCCCAGAGCGTAGGCAACGGCCTTCTCGGTGGTCATGGAGATCATGGCGCCGTTCTGGCGGTTGCCGATCTCGCCGGCGTAAGGACCGTACTCCAGGAAGGTGTGGTAGAACACGCCCTCGCCGTGGGTGACGTTCATAATGCGGTTCTTAAGACCCATGATGCCGCGCGTCGGGATCTTAAACTCAAGGTGCGTCACGATGCCCGAGGTGTCCATGCTCGTCATGATGCCACCGGAGGTACCGAAGACCTCGACGACCTTGCCCGAGTACTCGTCCGGGCACTCGACAACAGCCTGCTCGACAGGCTCCAGCTTGTTACCGTTCTCGTCCTTCTTAAACAGAACGCGGGGACGGCCGACCTGGAACTCAAAGCCCTCGCGGCGCATGGACTCCATCAGGACGGACAGGTGCAGAATGCCGCGGCCAGAGACCTCGACGCCGCTCTTGTCCTCGAGCTCCTCGATCTTCATGGTCACGTTGTTCTCGGCCTCGTTGAACAGGCGCTCCTTGAGCTGACGGGCGCCCACGATGTCGCCGTCGCGACCGACGAGCGGGGAGGTCGAGGCCTCAAAGACGATGGACAGGGTCGGCGGATCGATCTCGATGGGCTCGAGCTCGACAGGGTTCTCGGGATCGGTGTAGACATCGCCGATATCGGTGCGGTCAATACCCACGACGGCGGCGATATCGCCGGCGCCGACTTCCTGGCACTCGGTGCGGCCCAGGTAGTCGAAGGTAAAGAGCTGCTTGACGGTAGCGGTGGCGCTGGAGCCGTCGTTCTTCACAACCAGGATCTGATCGCCCTGGTGAATGGTGCCGGAGTACACGCGACCGATACCGATGCGGCCAACGAAGTTGGAGTGGTCGATGGTCACGCACTGCATGGCCAGCGGGGCGTTCTCGTCAACCTCGGGCGCAGGCATGTCGTCGATGATCATGTCGAGCAGCGGGTACATGTCCATGTTGCCGTCGTTGGGGTCAAGGCGGGCAAAGCCATTCATGGCGCTGGCGTAGACCACGTGCTCCATGGCGAACTCAAGCTGGTCGTCGGTGGCGCCCAGGTCGGCCATAAGGTCGAGGCAGTCGTTGTAGGCCTTCTCGGGGTTAGCACCCGGACGATCGATCTTGTTGATGACGATCATGATCTTGAGGCCGGTGTCGATAGCGTGACGCAGCACGAAGCGGGTCTGGGGCATGGGGCCCTCAAAAGCGTCGACCAGCAGCAGGGCGCCGTCGGCCATACGCAGCACGCGCTCGACCTCGCCGCCAAAGTCGGCGTGGCCCGGGGTGTCGATGACGTTGATCTTGACGTCCTTGTACTCGATAGAGATGTTCTTGGCGAGAATCGTGATGCCGCGCTCACGCTCCTGGTCGTTAGAGTCCAGGACGCGGTCCTCGACCTGCTGGTTGGCACGGAAGGCGTCCGTGGCACGCAGGAGCTTGTCGACCATCGTCGTCTTGCCGTGGTCGACGTGAGCGATGATGGCGATGTTCCTCAGATTGTCTACGCGCATGTAGTTCCCCTATCTTCTATCTATATACAACCGGCACGCGTATGCGGCCCGCCCAGCGATACAACGCTCAGCGGGAATATTGAGCCTTTTACCGAAAACTCGTTTATTTTAGCGATTTTAGATGAGAGGGGTTTCCTCACCTGCAGGTTCAGGGTCGCTCCACATAAAACCATCGCCGGCGCCCATGCCCTCATACAGCACATATGCCGAAAAACCACTCTCGAGCGTGGTTTCGAAGAAGCTCACGAGCAGAGCATCATGATAGCCGCCGTCAATCTCGACGCAGCCGGTGTAGCCGATGGCATAGCGAGCGATACGGCCCAGGCCCTCGTCCTTAAGACCCATCTTGTGCTCGGAGATAAAGTTGGTGGCGGCCTCGAGGCACGCCTCTTCGCCGTCCTCGTCGAGCGCCGCCAGATATCGGTTGGAAGCAGCGTCCTCGATCGCCACAACTACGCCCGGATTCTCGCCGGCGGCAAGGTCGTCCAGGAACGCACCAATCAGGTCACACACCATGGCGTCGAGCTCGGCGGAGACGTTACCGGCGTCCTGCATATCCTGTGCCATCTCTAAACCTTCCCATCGAATCCGGCGTCGTTACAGTTCTTGTGCCTCGGCAGCGATCTTGGCGGCAGCGTCGCGGGCGTGCATCATATCCATCGCGCGCTTGTCGAGCACCTTGATCTGGTTGGTCAGCATTACCGCATCGACCACACCCCAGATTACCAAGCCTGTTGAAATCGAAAACCCAAGCGCACCAACTGTACCACGAAGGCGCGAGCAGATTGCCGCGACAAGGACGGAGACGACAACCATCTTGATAAACGAGCCGCGGCGCTCGCGAAGCGTGCGGGCCTGCGTCACATAGGCGATGCGAGCCGCCTCGGATGCCTCCGAGCGCATCTGGGCCTCGCGGGCGATCGCAGCCGCCTCAGCCGACATACCGCCAGCCATCAGCGAACGCTCCGCAGCCTGGACGCCCCGCATTTAGAAGTCATCGGGGGAGAGCGTATGGACGAACTCGTCGAACTTCTCGAACTCCTGCTCGTCGTCGACTTCCTCGGTGTGGGTAGAAACAGTGCCCAGGCGATTCATGATGTCGTCCTCCACAAACATGGGGGCATTGCTGCGCACGGCAAGGGCAATGGCATCACTGGGGCGGGCGTCGATCTTGCGCTCGTCACCATCGGCCAGTACGACGATCGTCGCGTAAAACACGGGCGGCTCGGCGCGGACGATTTCGACGCGCTCGAGCTTGGCACCCAGGGCGTCGACGGTGTCGAGCAGCAGGTCGTGGGTAATCGGGCGATCGGCGCGGCCGCTATCGATGCCGCGGCTAATGGCAGCAGCTTCAAACGAACCAGTCTGAATGGAAAGGGAACGCAGTGGCGCGGGCGAGTCCGATTTACTGCAGCGCTCGCGAAGCACGATAAGCGATGGCACGGGACCGGCGGCCATGACGATGGTCTCTATGTCGACACGAACCATGGAACACCTCCGGTACGTAGCGGTTAACACGCGGCAGCCCGCCGCATTGAATAGCTATACTACCCAAACTTTCGCACAGCACACAAAACCAAAATGAGATTTATCGCAGACAAGAAAAAAGCCCCGAGGCAATGCCCCAGGGCTCTTCACAGTTTTGATGGTGGACCTGACAAGATTCGAACTTGTGACCTCCCGGTTATCAGCCGGACGCTCTAACCAACTGAGCTACAGGTCCATCATGGTGGAGGTTAGGGGGATCGAACCCCTGACCTCAGGCTTGCAAAGCCCGCGCTCTCCCAGCTGAGCTAAACCCCCACGGAGACAGTAATAAACACCCCAGCGGCGACTCGGCTCTCGCTGGGGTGTTTATTGCGAAAGAAAGTGGTGGACCTGACAAGATTCGAACTTGTGACCTCCCGGTTATCAGCCGGACGCTC
>URWM01000184.1 GCA_900551655.1 uncultured Collinsella sp. | reverse complement strand
GCTCGGAGATGTGTATAAGAGACAGACCCAATAGTCTGCGAACAGCCAGGGCAGCATTGCACACGGGAAGCATCGCGCACCTCATCAGCAAATGCAAAAAGGGACCCGTCCATTGCGGACGGATCCCTTAAAACAAGTGATCGTCAAACCGATTTACTCGGCGTCGGTCTCCTCGTCCTTCTTCTCGGAAGGAAGCGGGGTAACCTCGATCTCGACGCCCAGAGTCTCAGCAGCGGACTTCATGGACAGGGAGATACGACGACGGTCGAGGTCGATCTCCATGACCTTGACCTGAACCTTGTCGCCCACGTGGGTGACCTGAGAAGGCTGATCGACGTGCTTGTTGGCCATCTCGGAGATGTGCACCAGGCCCTCGATGCCCTCGCCCAGGTCGACGAAAGCGCCGAACGGGACAAGCTTGGTCACAGTACCCTCGACGATAGCGCCGACGGGGTACTTCTTGACCAGTGCGCGCCACGGATCCTCGGTGGTCTGCTTGAGACCCAGGGAGATGCGCTCGCGGTTGAGATCGACGTCGAGAACCTCGACCTCGACCTCCTGACCGACCTTGACAACCTCGGAAGGATGGTTGACGTGGTTCCAGGAGAGCTCGGAAATGTGGATGAGGCCGTCGATACCGCCGAGGTCGACGAAGGCGCCGAAGTCGACGATGGAGGAAACGGTGCCCTGGAGACGCATGCCAGACTTGAGCTTGGACAGGATCTCGGAGCGCTCGGCCTTACGGGACTCCTCGAGCACGACGCGACGGGAGAGGACGACGTTGTTGCGGTTGCGGTCCATCTCGATGACGCGGGCCTCGATGCGGGTGCCCATGTAGGAGGTGAGGTCCTTGACACGACGGAGGTCGACGAGGGATGCGGGCAGGAAGCCACGCAGGCCGATGTCGAGGATCAGGCCGCCCTTGACAACCTCGATAACCTCGCCCTCGACGTTCTCGCCGGAGTTGAACTTCTCCTCGATGCGGTTCCAAGCACGCTCGTACTCGGCACGCTTCTTGGACAGAACCAGACGACCGTCCTTGTCCTCCTTCTGGAGAACCAGAGCCTCGATGGGATCACCGAGTGCAACGATGTCTGCAGGGTTAGCGTCCTTGCGGATGGACAGCTCGCGGACCGGGATAACGCCCTCGGACTTGAATCCGATGTCAACGAGCACCTCGTCATGCTCGATCTTAACGACAGTGCCGTTAACGAGATCGCCCTCATCAAAGTCGGTAATCGTACCGTCGATGAGGTTGTTCATCTCCTCCTCGTTGACATCGTCAAGAGAGAAAATGGACGAGTTCTGAATCTCACTCAAAGGTGGACCCCTTTCGAACTACGGGGCCCCGATTGCTAGGACCTACAGAAGGGTGCGACAAGCACACAACGTTTAGGAACACTCGGGAGCCGACAGATACTAATGTGACGCTTATGCAATCACGTTCGTATAGGTTACGGGGAAATCATTTCGATTTCAAGCGTGAACTGCGATTTTTTACTCGTATGGAGACTTTTTCGTAATCTTGTGGACGACCGTCTCCATAAGTTGACGATAGGCAGTTAGGCATACGGCTTTGCGGTAAAGTATCCCAGACATACGATTCTGGAACGATTTTTCGAGAAAGGTGCCCGCGTGCTCAAAGCAGTCGTTTTCGATATGGACGAGACGCTTCTTAGCATCAACCTCAACGCGTTCATCCTTCGCTATTTTAAGGATGTCTCGTCGATGCTCGCGGATATCGGGCGCCGCAGCCGCGGTGGCACGATGGCGCGCCTCGGCACCATCCTGGTCGACCTCAACGCCAACCGCCGAAGCGGCACGGACAACCGCACCAATCTTGAGTTTTACCGCACCGAGGTCGAGCGCCGATGCGGCATCTGCCTTTCCGATCCCCTCATCTACGAGGCGTTTACCTACTACGACCGCGAAGTGCTTCCATACAAGAACGACGATGTCATCAACGCCCACGCCATGCCGGGCGCACACGCCGCGCTTCAGGCCGTACAGGACGCAGGACTGCGTTGCGCGCTCTTTACCAACCCCAGCTTTCCGCAAGGGGCCATCGAGTGCCGCATGGGTTGGGGCGACCTGGCCGACGCCCCTTTTGAGCTCGTCACGCACATGGGCAACACCACCCGCTGCAAGCCCGATGCCACCTACTATCTCGAGCAGCTTCAGGTGATGGGACTCGAGCCACACGAGGTCCTTATGGTGGGCAACGACCCCAAGCGCGACTTCCCCAGTCCCGCCTGCGGCATTCAAACTGCCTATGTTGGCCAGGGAAAACCCGGCCGAGCCACCTGGCACGGAACCATGGAAGACTTCGCCCGCGACTTTAACGCCGTAGTAGAAGCCTTCTACGAACACCAAGTAGCCGACGAACTGTCCTAGCACACTTGGGTTTTGCCGATCATGATGTTGAGGATCTCGACGTCGGTGTCCTTCATACCCACGCGGCCCACATAGCCCATGCTGGCGATTGTCTGCTCGACGGTATCCTGGATCAGGCCCTCGCCGGCGCGGAAGCCGCGGCCCTGCATAGCCATATCATGACCCAGAATTGCAGCATCAACGGCAGCGGAAATCTTGGCGGCACAGCTTGCCTTGGCGCCATCGCACACGATGCCGCCCACATTACCGAGTGTGTTCGAGACCGTCGCGCCAATCTGCTCGCGCGTGCCACCGCACAGCCAGGTAATCGCGGCGCCGGCACCGCACGCGGCGCAAATAGCACCGCAAAACGCCGAGAGCGCACCAATATAGCTTTTGATATGCACGGCGATAAGATCGGACAGCATCACGGCGCGCACCAGGCGCTCGTGGTCGCAACGCAGGTCCTCGGCATACTCCATGACGGGCAATGCGCAGGTAATGCCCTGATTGCCCGAGCCGCACACAATGGCGACCGGCAGCGCGCAACCGTTCATGCGGGCGTCGGACCCGGCGGCCGCACGGGCACGGGCCCGGCAGGCGACGTCATCGGCACGAGCGCCCAGCAGCGTACGGCCCACCTCGGCGCCCCAAGCGTGCGCGAGGCCCTCGGCACTGATCGCGCCGTTCAGCTCAATCTGACGCTCAACGGCAGCGCGGGCGCCCTCGATGTCGCCGCCCTCGATAAAGTCGATGATGGACTCGATCGACATGGGCGTGTCGGCCTTATCCGCCGCACGCTCGGCCACGACGCGCTCGGCGCAGGCGGCGCACTCCCCCGCCGACTTGCCACACACCGGAATACCGTCGAGCGTATGGCACGTGACATTGGTGTGGTGGTCGGTAATCTCGACGACCGCGGTATGGCCCCCGGCTGTGGCAGTCACCTTGATGTAGAGGTTGGGCACACCCTCGACAAGCGACACATCGCAGTAGCCGGCATCGGGGAGGAGCTCGGCCACGCGAGCACGATCTTCGTCGTTAACGCTCTCGAGCACCTCGAGCGCGCTCTTGGCGTCACCGCCCACGGCACCCAGTACGGCCGCTGCTTCAATACCGTGCATACCGCCCGAATTGGGCACGGTCACGCTCTTAACGTTCTTGATGATGTTGCCCGAGCAGGCAACGTCCATATGATCTGGTTCGCAACCGAGCGTCTGGCTCGCCAGCGCCGCTGCATAGGCAACGGCAATAGGCTCGGTGCAGCCGAGCGCACAGACAAGCTCGCGGTTCAAGACATCGCAAAACGCGGCATCGCGGATGGAATCGGTAGGCATAGGTATCTCCTGCTTACATAACGAACTGGGCTCTCGCTAATAGTTAGCTCTTTTATTTGATAACAATGCATCAAAAACCGCAACCATGCTTCCGACGGACGGCATTCAAGCGCAATCTGACGGCATTCATTCATGAGAAGCAATTCTTGCTGCTTGCTAAAGCGTTTGACCAAAAAACGCCCGAGTGTTTACGCAAAAGTCGCGCTATCATGCAGTCGAACGCGGTAAAACCTTTAGCAATTCCGCCGCACGGACCAGAGAGGAACCATCCATGAAGATCGGTATCGGTAACGACCACGCCGCCGTCGAGCTCAAGAACATCATTTCCGAGCACCTGAAGGAGCGCGGCTACGAGGTCGTGAACTATGGCACCGACACCTCCGAGAGCTTCGATTACCCCATCGCCGGCTACAAGGTGGGCAAGGCAGTTGCCAACGGTGACGTCGATCTGGGTATCCTGATCTGCGGTACCGGCGTCGGCATCAGCCTGGCCGCCAACAAGGTCTGTCTCTTATACACATCTGACGCTGCCGACGAAGGCTTAGG
>URWM01000183.1 GCA_900551655.1 uncultured Collinsella sp. | reverse complement strand
GCCTTCGTCGGCAGCGTCAGATGTGTATAAGAGACAGGTTCCGCCGTTCTAACGAACGGCGGACCCGTTGACGCTACGCGGGTCGCTCGCTGTTGGTGCCTGACATCGAGTGAGCCACTGTTGGCATCCGGCACCTGGGCAGCTAATTAACAGGATGATAGAAGGTATCGACGACTGTTTGCTTTACGTTGTCCTGGTCCAGATAGAACTCGGCGAAGGTGTCGCCCTGCTGCATGGTGCCCTGCAACGTCACGACATCAAACGAAGTCAGGCCGTGCTCGAGCATCGTAGTCGCTAGATAGCTGAACTCATCGAGACCCAAATTGGTCCACGTATAGTCGCCCATGGCCTGATACAGGCTGATGAGCATGGCGGGGTTGCTCTTGGCACTGCTGAGTACCTTCGACGCAAACGCCTGCACGTAGCTCACCTGGCGCGCTGTGCGATCCAGCGAAGACGTCAGATTCGTCGTGTCGCGCCATTGCACGTACTTTTCCGCCGTTGTACCAAACAGCGTGGTCTCCTGGCCCTCGACAACCGACGTACCCGGCACAGTCTGCGTAGGCACCAGCGTCACGCCGCCGATGGAGTCATTAATGGGAGCCACGCCCTCGATATTGAGCGTGTAGTAATAGTCGACCGGAATGTTATCGAGCACGCGCGAGGCGGCGGCGGCCGTCAGCGCCGATGAGTTGTCGCCATCGGTGCCATAGGCAAACTGCAAGCACAACTGCTCGGTCACCTGGCCGGCAAACGAACCGTTGGAATACGTATCTACGGCAACCATGCTGTCACGCGGGATGATAATGCCGCGGGCCTCTCCCGTGTCGGTATTAAGCGCTACGACCATCACGGTATCGGACTGGCCCTTCTGGGTGCCGTCATCGTTATTGCGGCCATCAAAGCCGATAAACGCCACCGTGGCCATATGCTTGTTGAGCGCATACTTCTTGCCGTTATAGGTAATGGTGTCGCCCTTGGCCTTAATGACCTTTTCGGTCTTTTCCTCAATCTTCTTTTTGCCTTGGTTCACGCTGTGATTCACAAAGCCCCAGCCGGCAGCAGCAACCGCACCAATCACGAGCAGCACGATCAGCAGCGCGCGGATACGGCGACGGCGCTTGATGCGCTTAATCGACTCTTTGGAGTGTCGACGACGCTGAGGTTCCGCCTCATCAAGCGAAGGCCACTCTGCCTCATCACCAGGCTGCGCCGCAGCTTCATCGGCCTTTGCCGTTGCGTCGGACGGAGTCCCGGCCTTGCTCTGGGGTTTTTCGTCAGGCTGAGGCGTCGGAGTGCCTTTGGTCTCCCATTGGGGCTCGACAGGCTCCGCCACATCCTGAACCTGCTGCTCGGGATTGTTTACTTGATTTTCGTCGGGATCCACCGCATCGATAAAGTGCTTGCCACGGGGGTTCATGACTATTTTGTCTCCTGGTCGCTTGTTAACACACCGCTCACAATATAGCGCGAGTTACCCTGCGAACTATCGAGCATACAGGTGCTCAACTGCACAATCTTACTATCTGCATCAAGTGTCACGCCGTCACGTACATTTTTGAGCAATGCGTCCGGATTACAGACCGAATTAAAGTAGTTCTGGCGCACGGCAGGGTCGGCAAAGTTAAACGAGTTGAGAATGTGGCGGTCGTCGTATTGATAGGCCGAGACAATCTCGTACGTCAGAATATGGCCCGGCGTGTAGATATAGAACTCGCCGTTCTCGTTAAAGAAGTCCGCGTCCTCAAAGTTATGCAAGTTGTGGAACACGCCGCCGTTCACATGACCGTAGATCACCGTGACGGGATCGCTAAAGTCGCGCGCGTTTGCCATCTGGCTAAACGCTGTGCCGTAGGGGTCGTACTTGCCGTCCTTGTCGTGGTCCAGATAAAACAGGTCATCCGTCGTGCTCTGCAGCAAGGGCGTGTTGATATCCGCACCCGGAATGTAGAGCCACGCATAGATATCGGCATTCTCTTGAATGAGCGGAGCGAAGTCAATGGGGTTGTCCGGCAGCTCCTTGCCCTTTGATTCGACCTTCGTGGCGGGCTTGCCTGTTGCACTCATCTCCTCGGCGCGCTGCTGCTCTAGATGATTCATATAGAGCACGTAGCCGCCGCAGCCGACTGCGACCAGCAACAACACTACGAAAACGCCCTTGAGTATCGTGGCGCGACGCTTTTTGTCCGAGTCGCCCATATGCTTAACTTCCATATGCTTGCCCTGCGGTTGCTGTGCCATGGTGTTCCCTTACCCTGTAAATCGGCCAAAAAAAGGACCCGCACAAGTACGGGTCCTCAAATCTTACGGTTGAAACCGTGTGTGTGCTAGTTGTTCTTGCGAAGAGCAACAAAAGCGCAGGCAGCGCCAGCAGCGGCAACAGCAGCCACAGCGGCAACAGCGGTGGTGTTCACACCGGTAGCCGGGGACTTAGCACCGTTGTCGGTGGCAGCAGCGCCAGCAGCGGTCTTCTCAGCCACGATGGTGTAGGTGGAGAGCTTGGTGACCTTAAAGACAACGTTACCGTTGTTGTCGGCAGTGAGGTTCAGGGTCTCCTTGCTACCGTCGTTGTGCTGGACATAGACGGTAACCTTGGCGTTGGCGTAAGCCTTGCCAAGGGTGAAGGTGACGGTCAGCGGGTTGGACTCAGAAACGGTACCCTCGACGGTCTCGGTGATCTCAAAGGAAGCGACCACGTTGGCGCCGGCAGGGGTGCCCTCGGCGTTCTTGGTGGTGGAAACAACCTTGACGTTAGCGTTGTTAACGCTAGCGGTCACGTTGTTGGCGCCGGTGGCGGTGGTGTTGGCCGGGCTCGGGGCGGCGAAAGCAGCCACGGGCAGAGCCAGGGCAAGAGCGAGAACGCTCAGTGCTGCCATGAATCTCTTCTTCATGTTAGGTACTCCTCAACTTGCAGCTTGTGGACCTTTAAGTGCCTAGTAGTATAGCTTTTTTTACAAATTGTGACTAATGAGTTCTATATGAAACAACATTGCTGCTTTTTTGCTCACGCATTGGCCCCAAACAGCGACTTTATGTGATGGTCCTGTGACTTATTGGCCTTGTGTTACGGGCGTGACCTGCGAACCCACGCCGTTTGCACTGGTTTCGCCAACCTCGCTGTCCGTATCCTCGCCCTTTTGGGCATCGGCGATCGTTGCGGCAGCGGCAACAATACCGCGCTGAGGCGCCACGCCCGTCTGGGTCTGAGCGCCCTCGACAAGCTCCGTGCCGGCATGAGCGAGCTCAGCAGACTTGAACATCGCACTCAGGTCGACACCGCCGCCAGCGTAGCCGAGTGCGGCAAGTGCGATCACAATCACCGCAACAACAACTGCAATCGGCACGTAACGATGCCAACCAGCAGGATTGAGCCCACTGCGGCGAGCCGCCCCGCGGCTGATGTAACCGAGCGTTCCGTCGTGCTTGAGCTTTGAGCCCACCACGCGTTTGCGGCCCCACAGCGAGGACTCTGCCTGCATTGCCAAGCGGGCGCTTGCCGAAGGATAGCCGTATTTGGTGCGCTTGAACGAACCGTCGAACCCCGACGCGTGCTTGCCCCACGTCCGGGACGTCGTGCGGCGATTAACTGGGGCCGCGCCCCGTCTATTCCGGTTTGGTTTTGAAGTCTCCGCCATACGCCCCCGCACGCCGTAACACAATCGAAACATTACTGCTTTGGACTGTAGCACACGCGCTGCACGCGGTCACGGGCGCCTCGCTCAGCGGTCGTCGTCCTTCAGCAAGCGCCACAGGGTCGTGCGGCTTATTCCCAGCACCTCGGCAGCGCGGGTCCGGTTGCCCTGAAGGTGGCCTACGACCAGCCGCGCGATGTCGCGTTCGGTATCGGCCAGTGGACGCAGAATATACAGGTCGCTGTCGAGCGTCGGAGCGCCAAAGGTTGCGGTTTTGATGACGTCCTCCTGGGCGAGCACCTCCTCCGCCGCAGCGCGCTCCGCCACACCCGACCCTACTAATATATAGAGTCGTTCCGAGACCTCGCGAAGCTGCAGATAGTTGCGTGGCCAACGATAGCCGTTGAGCGTCGAGGCAGCCTCCTCGGACATACTCGGAGCGGCAGTTCCAAAGACATCTGACAGATATGACAAATACTGTGCAACCTTTTTCGATGCGCCACCCTGCTCGGCAATCGCAGGCGCCACACTTACTGCGCACGCCAAGCGCTCGGTTACAAAAGCGGCCTGATCGCTTTCGCCACCGCCCGGCATATCGTCTGTCTCTTATACACATCTGACGCTG
>URWM01000182.1 GCA_900551655.1 uncultured Collinsella sp. | reverse complement strand
GCATCGTCATCAACCCGGCCGCCTACACGCACACGAGCGTGGCGATCCTGGACGCCCTCAAGGCCGTCGCCATCCCCGCCGTCGAGGTCCACATCAGTGCCGTCGAGACGCGCGAGGACTTCCGCCAGGTAAGCTACGCCCGCCTGGCCTGCTTTGCCACTATCACCGGCGAAGGCCTCCAGGGCTACGCCCATGCGTTAAAGCTGCTGAAAGAACATCTGCTACACTAATCCATGGAACAAAATAATCAGGTTTGTTTGTCCCAAAACTTAAGTACCTGTTCGATTGACATACAAAGGAGCATATCCATGTCCCAGTACGATTACCTCGTCGTCGGTGCCGGCCTTTCGGGCGCCGTCTTTGCCAACGCCGCCAAGCGCGCCGGCAAGTCGGTCCTGGTCATCGACCGCCGCGACCACATCGCCGGCAACGTCTACACCGAGGACGTCGAGGGCATCCAAGTCCACCGCTACGGCGCGCACATCTTCCACACCTCCATGAAGGACGTCTGGGGCTACGTCAACCGCTTCGCCGAGTTCAACAACTACGTCAACTCGCCGGTAGCCAACTTCCACGGCAACATGTACAACATGCCCTTCAACATGAACACCTTCGCCAAGATGTGGCCGGGCGTCGTCACGCCGGCAGATGCCAAGGCCAAGATTGCCGAGCAGGTGGCCGCCGAGAACATCGGAGAGCCGACAAACCTCGAGGAACAGGCGCTGTCGCTCGTCGGCCGCGACATCTTCGAGACGCTCGTGAAGGGCTACACCGAGAAGCAGTGGGGCCGCGACTGCCGCGACCTGCCCGCGAGCATCATCAAGCGCCTCCCCTGCCGCTTTACCTACGACAACAACTACTTCAACGACCGCTACCAGGGCATCCCCATGGGCGGCTACACCAAGATGGTCGCCAACATGCTCG
Organism: uncultured Collinsella sp.; assembly: GCA_900551655.1. Lineage (GTDB taxonomy): Bacteria > Actinomycetota > Coriobacteriia > Coriobacteriales > Coriobacteriaceae > Collinsella. The sequence goes on along the minus strand of URWM01000182.1, from coordinate 3,335 downwards.
AGGGCGTCGAGGTGCGCTGCGGCGTGGAGTACAAGGAGCTGATCGCCGCCGAGCCCGACAGCGCCGCCAAGACGATCTACTGTGGCCCCATCGACGCGTTCTACGACTTTAAGCTGGGCACGCTCGAGTACCGCAGCCTGCGCTTTGAGACCGAGACGCTCGACGAGCAGGACCACCAGGGCGTGGCCGTGGTCAACTACACCGAGCGCGAGGTCCCCTACACGCGCATCATCGAGCACAAGCACTTTGAGTTCGGCACGCAGGAGAAAACCGTCATCACGCGCGAGTACCCCGCGGACTGGAAGCCCGGCGACGAGCCCTACTACCCCATCAACGACGCCAAGAACGAGGCCCTCTACAAGCAGTACGAGGAGCTGGCGGCGCAGGAGGGCGACGTGATCTTTGCCGGTCGCCTGGGCGGCTACAAGTACTACGACATGGACAAGGCCATCGCCGCGGCCTTCGAACTCGTCCGCAACGAGCTGGGCGTGGAGCCCGCGGAGGCGTAAGGGCCCAAAACGAGCCTCTTCGCGAGCCGTGAGCGGCACAAGCAGGCACGCCAACGCCGGCAGGAGCGATTTCGCCCTTGCCGGCGTTTTAGTATAGAGACGGAATTGTCTGTTCTGTCCATTATCTAGCCGCGGATATAAGTGGGCGTAGCCTGCCACAGAGGCAGAATCCGGAAGTATGCGGCAAATTCAAAATATGCCGAGCAAACTGGACTCCCGCAACGCCTCTACCTGCGGTTTCTTTGCCTGAAAAGGGCGGCGTGCTCAGGGGTTCCGGAATTTGCCGCATACTTCCGGCAGACACTTTCGGAAGTGCGGGGTAAAACCAAAATCGGCCGACCAGACTCCAGTTTTGCACTTCCACGACCTGCAGTTTTGTTAGCAAAAATCAGGTTGTGCTTGGAGGTTTTCGATTTTCCCCGCACTTCCGGAAAACACGGCAATACTAAGCGTCCTGAAGCGGAAAACGCAACAAATTCCATTGGGATAGCAACCTCTTAAACGCAAAAACCGCCTTTCGGCGGTTTCCACGGACCAAGCCGGACGTACCGTCGCAAGGCCTCCTCACAACTAGAACTTTAAGGAAGAGCCCAATTCCAGTCAACCCCCAACCGGGAAAACCGTAGCGAATTAAGGCCAAGCAACCACGCGTCAGTAAAGTTATATGCAAGCAGAAAAACACCCGCCATTTCGTCTTTTCTCAATTGAGATGTAAGTTTTGACAGGCCGAATCTTACATCCAAACAAAAAAGAGGGCCGATGCATCAACCCTCTTCAGGTGTCGCCCGAAAGCTTCCACCGCAATTGACTCTATTTTGTCGATATCCTCCGTTTGTCTACAAACTCGACCACAAGTCGAAACCACACGATCGAGACCGCCAAACTTGGCGAAATATTCTTCTCATCATAGACGCAAAGAGAGAGAGACGGCCATCCAGAAGAACAGTCGCCTCTCCGCAGGACACAGGCCCGTAGGTTGGCTGCGTCAATGCCGCTAATTCACGCTAGTATCCTATTCGTGCCCCAAAAGGTCAATCCAATTCAAGGCAGAAAGCAACCCAGCATGCAGCCTCTTTCGTGGACCCATGCTCTAGCAAGCCTGATCGAACTCGACTATCTAACCAGATACGGCCCTATTACATCGAATATCTCGCCAACCCTGGTTGCAGGATTTTGCGCAGACGGTTTGACGTTGCATAGCCCCCTATGGTGCACGATGAGGCGTCCGGCACGCTGCAATGCTTCGCCTCGCCTACCGTCAACCGCTCCGAACACCCCGTCCAAGTTCTTGCGGTACTCGATGCCCAAGTCCTTAGACATCGCCTGAGCGAGGGCACGCTGACACTCCGCGGCCGACATGGGGGCGGTTGTATAACGAAAGTGCAGAAGCGGCCACAGCTCGAAGCAGGGGTTCGACCACAACGCGTGGAAGGTCCTCGAACCATCGGAGAACTCGGTGCACTTACGCTCCATCGCGTCGAAGTCGGACGCAGGGAAGTCATCCTTGTCATACACGAGCCACACGTGGTCGAACGTCTCGGGCGCATAGCGGCAGTGTTCGACAGCGAAGTCAAGCAGGTCGAGCGTGTGTTTGCCCGTTCCCTTAACGATAACGGCAACCTTGCGTTCGTTTGCCGCGCACAAAGCAGCACGCACGCCCTCGAAGTAGCGAGGCTCAGTCTCCTTGCCCTCGGTCACCACGAGGTGGCGCGTCATCTGCACCATGCGCGGGCGAACCTCGCGTTTGCCACTACGCCAGCCCTTCGACTTCTTCGCTGCCATGTTAATCCCACTCCTCGATGCGGGTGAGGTACGGATCGGCGCCGTAGCGGCCAGACAGGTATTGCTTGTCGAAAGCTGCGTTCTTGCTAACCAAGTTGCCGTTAGCCTCGTGGATATCGGCGAGCGACCACAGCTGACTCGCCTCCCCCTCGCCGCGCGCAGCGAACCATATCTCGTCACGGCGGAACACATCGTTTCGCATGGTTGACACATCCTGGGAAGAGAAGATGAGCTGCGCGCCACTCTTGTTGACCTCAGGATCCTTAAACAGCAGAATCACATAGCGAAGAAGCTTCGGGTGCAGTTTGGCGTCGAGCTCGTCTACCACAACGGTGCCACCATGCTCAAGCGCTGTCATCAGATACGCAGCCAACCCCATGAGCTTCTGGGTTCCGGCAGATTCCTCGGATAAACGCAGCTCGTACGCCTTGCCGCCCACCTCGTGCCTCACGAAGACGCGCTGGCCGCGCCACTCCGGCGCCCTCTCCACTCTGAAGCCATCAATACGCACATCAACGGCGCGCAAAAAACGCGAGACCTCGGGTGAGTCATCCTCATCGAGCAATTGTTCGAGCATCTGCTCCAGATAGGAGCTGTTATAGTTCAGGAACACCCCGTCAAGAAACCAGCTGGCAGCCTCCTTGACCACCGGCGCGTCAAAGTTGATGCAGAGAAACGACAGGTACGGCAGCCTCGGGTTGAATCTCGCAGCCGTCACGAGCTTACGCAGTGTGGGACCGAGTTCAACCTCTGCGCCCTCACGCTCGAACAGTAGCGCCGTGCGTGACGCTCCCAATTTTCGCCGCCACAGGCCTTCGGACACGATCGCGTCCGCATGCACGGACAGGGCATAGCGGTACTCGTGCTCACCCGCGCGATAGTAGAGCTCGAATTCGGTGGGCTCAGCAGCCGACACTTCATCGAACTCAAACGCAGAGCAACGTGGTATCGAAGGACGGTTACCCTCTGGCGCATCAATGCTGGCAGACAGCAATCTGATCGGCTTGGCCACCGCCGAACGAATGTAGTCAAGCGCCTCCAGCA
>URWM01000181.1 GCA_900551655.1 uncultured Collinsella sp. | reverse complement strand
CGAGATTCCTCTACGTCTCGTGGGCTCGGAGATGTGTATAAGAGACAGGGACAGGCCTTCACCGACGCCAAAGGCGCGCATGCCTTTTTTGATGTGCACGATGTTGGCGGGAATGGCGATGCGGCCGTCGGCCACGCGCTCGCGGATGTACTCGGGGTCGCGATGCTCGCGCTCGGCAACCTCCTTCATCTGCGGTGTGATTTGCCCGGCGCGGGCGAAGTCGATTTGCGTGACGAGCTTGGGCTCAGTCTGTGTGCTCATTGGCACGGCTCCCTTCGTTGGCATTACCCATATCAGGTTTGCGGGTCAGGGCGGGCGCGCCCAGTCTCAGCCTGCCGTCTTGTCCTGCAAGCTCCCCGTTTATGTAATGGGCTCAAGTATAGCCTGAATGGGTACGATTGGGCCAACGAGCGTGCCTGCGGGGAGGCGAACATGGAAGACAAGCATCTATATCGAGAGACACAATGGGACATATCGGCCGAGGAGGGCCGTGCGCACCATGGGTTGGTCGCGATTGGTTTTGCGGTGCTTGCCGTGCTGGTGATTGCCTTTTGTATTTGGACGTTCGGCGGTCGTGGCGGCGCCACCTGGGGGTTTGAAGCCGACGAGGGCCTGCCGATTATGACCATGAAAGTTTCTGGTGGCAACACGGTTGCCGCACCGGGCGACTATTGGTATCCGCGCGACGAGTTTGTGCAGCTGCAGCTGAGTGGTGGGTCTATTCCTGGCGAGGAAATCGAACGCGTGACGTTTGATGAGGCACTCAAAATACTCATGGTGAAGCTCAAAGATCAGGGCGATGTGCCCACGACCATGGATATCGCTCTGACGGAGTGGCGTCTGGAACCTCCGTCGGGCGTTACGGTATCCGACGTAGAGCACGTTAAGATTACCTACCAAGATGGCTCGACGAGCGAGATTGCAAAGGCCGATGGCTTGGCGGAGTAATGGGGTGTTTGGAAACGGCGGGCCTATTGTGCCTGCGCGTTCATGAAAACCAGGGTGTTTTTGTCTGAAAGCTCGGGGATGTGCCGATAGCCGATGTTGAATGCGGTAAGTTCGCTTGCATCTTCGAGCTTGTTTTCTGCCATCCACCGCACCATGGAGCCGCGCGCCTTTTTGCTGGCGGTCGACCGTTGGATGGGCTTCCCGTTGCGGATGCCCTCGCCAAAGAGGCATGTGACGGCTGTGGCGTCGCCCGCGAGGTGGGGCAGAACGGCTTTGGCATACTCTACGCTGGCGAGGTTGACGATCGTGGTGTTTGAGCCTGCCGGGGCGATAGCCCGCGCGAGCTTGTCGCCCCAAAACGCGTAGAGGTCTCGGGCATGGTCGACGGCAAGCTTCGCGCCCATCTCCAGCCGATACGGTTCGACGGCATGAAAGGGACGAACGCACCCGTAGAGGCCGGAGAGGATCCACAGATGGTCTTGCAGCCATGCGAGCTGCGCGGAATCCATCACCTCGGGCGCCATGCTCTGGTATTGAATGCCGTGATAGGACATGACGGCGGGGGAGAGGTGACGGGCGAGTGCGGGATTGTCGAGATCGCCGTTTTTCAGGATGGGCTCGAACTCATGCAGGGTGTTGAGGCAAGGCCCCAGCAGTTTGTCACTCACGTTCCATAGCGCCTGCAGGCCGCCGCTGCCTTCATTCCGCTCGATATCTAGCAGTGCGCGGTGGAGGCGAGCCGTCTCGCGCACAAAGGGTGGGATGCCCAGGACTTCAAAAGCATCTTGGGCCGCGCGCATCTGCTTGGCGGGCGAAATGATGACCTGCAGCATGGACTCTCCTCTGTCAAAAAAGTTGCGGTGGAATACGGTCTGTTTTGGCCGTTTATGGGCCAGTTTAGTCCGTATTTCACCGCAACTGATGAAGGGTTGGTTAGGCTCGCTCGATGAAGGCTTTGTAGCCGCGGTAGGCCTCGTAGATATCGGCCTTGTTGGCGACCTCCCACAGGGCGTGCATGGACAGGACGGCAACACCGGAGTCGATGACGTTCATGCCGTACTTGGCCATGATATAGGCGATGGTGCCGCCGCCACCTGCGTTGACGCGGCCGAGCTCGCAGGTCTGGAAGTTAACGCCCGCCTCGTCCATGATGTCGCGGATGAGGGCCACATACTCGGCGTCTGCGTCGTTAGAGCCGCCCTTGCCGCGGCTGCCCGTGTACTTGTTAAAGCACAGGCCACGACCCATAAAGGCGGCGTTCTTCGTCTCGAACTTGCCGGCATAGCCCGGGTCGAAACCGGCGGACACGTCGGAGGAGAGCATGCGGCTGCGGGCGAGCGCGCGGCGCAGGGCCAGCGGGCTATCCTCGCCGGCGAGCGTCATGATCTCGGCGACGGTGTTCTCGAAGAAGCGGCTCGTCATACCGGTGGCACCCACGGAGCCGATCTCCTCCTTATCGACGATGAGCGTGATGCTCGTGCGCTCCACGTTGGCGACGTCGATCTGGGCGAGCATGGACGGATAGGCGCAGACACGGTCGTCGTGGCCATAGCCCAGAATCATGGAACGGTCGAGGCCCATGTCGCGGGCGGGACCGGCGGGCACGACCTCGATCTCGGCGGAGAGGAAGTCCTCCTCCTCGACGCCGTACTGCTCCTTGAGGATGTCCAGGAACATCTGCTTGACGGGCTCCTTGGGGGCGTCCTTGTCGTCCTCATCGAACTTGACGGGACGGCCGCCCACGATCACGTCGAGGATCTCGGCGTCGACGGCGTCCTTGGCGGGCTTGGCCATCTGCTCGCTCGAGAGGTGGATCAGCAGGTCGGAGATGGTAAAGACCGGGTCGTCGGCCTTGTCACCGATGTTGATGTCGACGGTGGTACCGTCCTTTTTGCAGATGACGCCTACGAGTGCGAGCGGGGAAGCGACCCAGTGGTAGCTCTTGACGCCGCCGTAATAGTGCGTGTCGAGGTAGGCCATGTCGCCGGCCTCGAAGGCGGGGTTCTGCTTAAGGTCCAGGCGCGGCGAGTCCACGTGGGCGCCCAGGATGTTAAAGCCCTGCTCGAGCGGGGCGGTGCCCAGGTTGACGAGCATGAGGTCCTTGCCGTGATTGGCGGCGTACACCTTGTCGCCTGCCTTGAGCTCGCGGCCTTCGTCGATTACGGTCTCCAGGTCGACGTATCCCGCCTCCTCGGCCATCTTGATACCGGTCTTGACGCACAGGCGCTCGGTCTTGTTCTCGCTCAAAAACTGCTTATAGCCGCGGCAAAGCTCCTCGAGCTCCTCGATCTGCTGTGGCGTGTACTTTTTCCATGCGCAGGGACGCTCCATGACGCAGGCTCCTTTCGGATCGATCGTGCTGGTTGATGTACCGTGAGCCATCGTATCACGCTCGGGCCTGCGGCGGCAGGGAAGCCTGATGTGCGGTGGCCGTGGGGCAGGGAGCGTGTAAACTGGGGTGAGCAAACCATGCCCAGCCCAAAGCGAGGTATTCAATATGTCTAACAAGCGCCGCACCTTTGCCGTTATCGACGGCAACTCGCTCATGCACCGCGCCTTCCACGCCGTGCCGCCCACCATGAACGCGCCGGACGGTCGCCCCACCAACGCGATCTTTGGCTTTCTGAACATGTTTCTTAAGATGATCGATGCCTTTAACCCCGACGGTGTGGTCGTGGCGTTTGACAAGGGTAAGCCGCGCGTGCGCATGGAGATGCTGCCGCAGTATAAGGCGCAACGCCCGCCCATGGACCCCGATCTGCATGCGCAGTTCCCTATGATTAAGGAGCTGCTCACCGCGCTCAACGTGCCGATTCTGCAGTCCGAGGGCTGGGAAGGCGACGATATCCTGGGTACTATGGCGCGCCTGGGCGAGCAGGCCGGCTGTGACATGCTGCTGGTGACCGGTGATCGCGATATGTATCAGCTCGTGACCGAGCACGTCAACGTGGTCTCGACCCGCAAGGGCCTGTCCGACGTGGCGATCATGACGCCCGAGAGCGTGGACGACCTGTATCACGGCATTACGCCGGCGCTCGTGCCCGACTTTTATGGTCTGAAGGGCGACACGTCCGACAACATCCCCGGCGTGCCGGGCATCGGCCCCAAAAAGGCGAGCGCGCTCATTGCACAGTACGGTAGCCTTGACGAGGTCATCGCGCACGCCGACGAGGTCAAGGGTAAGATGGGTGAAAACCTGCGCGCGCACATCGACGACGCGCTGCTGAGCCGTAAGGTGGCGACCATCCGCACCGATGCGCCCGTCGAGCTCGACTTTGAGGCGACGTCCTTCCCGGCGTTTTCTGCCGATGAGGTTTCCGCGGCGCTGGGTACGCTTGGCATCACCGCCATGC
>URWM01000180.1 GCA_900551655.1 uncultured Collinsella sp. | reverse complement strand
GCGCACGCAAACGATTAGTATGCCGCCGATAACCAGCACAAGTACAATGCCACCACCAATCACAACCGGCAGGTTGTTCTTGGCAAAGAAAATAGCATCGCCGATTATGCTATGCGGGATATTCGACTTATAGATATCGATATGCAGCTTGTCGGAATCTTCTTTGTCCTGGTAAGCAGCTAGTATCTTTTGATCTTCATCTATAAACTGAAGTTCGTTAAGGTCGCTATAATTTTCAGTCTTGATCGGCAATTTGGTTTTCTGTCCGGTGCTTGTTTCTGCGAGGTATGCAGAAATGGACGTTTTGCTATCCTCGGCATCTGCTTCGGAGTCCGAATTAGATTCTGAATTTGTGGCGACTCTTTTTTCGAGACTGACAAGCGTCATGTCACCATACTTGGAAAAGTCCCTGAAACCGTAATGAGAGTCGTCTGTATCCTTAAACGCGGGACTGATCGTTCCGATTTCCTTGCCATTGTCATTGATCAGTGCGTACTGGATGGAATCATAATCGGCCTCATTATTTTTCCGGCTAATTTTGGCGGCAAAAAGGAAGTTGTCATAAGGGCTCACGAAGTTAAACAACTGGCCATCAGCGAGGAATTCAACATTTCCATCGTAGTCGAATTTCGCCAGAGTGTCGCAAATGCTACCGCCGACATATACAGTGTCTGACCCTGCTTTTCTTACCATGAATTTGCCGCCCGTAAAGGGAATCGTTTGAGTTTTCCTCGAGCCACTCGACGTATCTATAGTCGTCAGCTTGGACGATCCGTTATCGCCTAAAGAGGTTACATAAAGCCGCTTCCCGTCGTTCGACAACAGGTAACGCTCGTCGTTTTTGCCGCATTTATATGATTCGATCATCTTGTTGGCTTCAAGATCGTAAACGTCAATCCGCTTTAAATCAGAATCCTCATTTTCGTATGCAATGGCGGCAACTTTGCCGTTCGTTGAAAGCTCAACATATGCTTCTGCATATTTTTTAAGTTCGATGGGGTGGGTGCTTGTCTTCTGGTCATCAACCGAATAGATGGCGAGGTTGTTGCCGTCAAGCCAAGTGACACATCCCGCTTGCGTCTGTACGGATTCAAGACTGGCTTTCGGTATCTTGATGTCCTTGGTCGATCCATTCGAGAGATCGAGAACGGAATAGCCGACGGTGGAATAGTCTTCATCCTCATCGTCGGTGCGCTGATAGGTCCTCAAGATTGCATGGTCCTCGTTGTCCGTAAGAGCCTCGATGGTCGTGTTCTTAAAGGTGTACGACTTCTCCAGCTCCGGTGTCGGCAGGCCGTCAGCTAATGCTGCGGGGGGGGGCGGCCAGCGGGGTCAGCGCCGCTACGATGCCGATTGCGACCGCGGCGATCCTCCCGCCTTTTCGGATGCTCTTAAACATGGCAATCCTTTCGTTGGGTTATAAGTAACTATCCAGTATCTTCTTGCCGGATTCGAAGAATCTGTTGCGCAACATTGCCAAACGAATGCGATAGAGCGGCGGTCCCCTTGTCACGTCCTGCCGGAAAGTGCGACCCACAATTTGGTCGAATTCTGGGATGCGCTTTCCGGCTGAGGCCCCTAGCGGAAAGTACGACCCAGAATATCGGCTCAGAACGGGATGCAGTTTCCCAAACAGGGCTCAACCGGAAACTGCGTCCCAGTTTGGGGCCTCAAAACGGGACGCAGTTTCCGCTCGATCAACCCTCGCTGCCATTCCGCCGATCAGCGGCCCGCACCAGCGGCCTCGTTCACAGAAAATATATGAACAGATGTTCGTTACATACTTATCTACCTGCACCTTTTCTGTCGAAAAACTTTGCTACTCCAAAAACTCAATCGCGTCAAGGCTTTTCTTGCCCAACGGTCGGTACCTGATAAACTATTAGGTTGCGATAACTGGCGAAGCTATGCCTCGCCAACCCACCGAGCATTTCCGTGAAGGAGGAAAAACCTGGTGACCTACGCATACACTGCCACTGAGCGCAAGCGCGTCAGCTTCGGGAAAATCCCGGAGGCCATGGAGCTCCCCAACCTTATCTCTGTTCAGAGGGAATCCTTTGAGCGTTTTAAGGACGAGGGCCTTCGTGAGGCGTTCAAGGAATCCAGCCCCATCCAGAGCCAGAACCATGTTCTCGAGGTTACCTTCGGCGAGCATCAGTTCGGCGACCCCGCGCACACCGTCGAGGAGTGCCGCGAGAAGGACATGACTTATCAGGCTCCGCTTCTGACTGACGTCCGTCTCACCAACAAGGAGACCGGCGAGATCAAGGAGCAGCTCGTCTTTATGGGCGACTTCCCCATGATGACCGATCAGGGCACCTTCATCATCAACGGTACCGAGCGTATCGTCGTCTCGCAGCTCGTCCGCTCCCCGGGCGTGTACTACAGCTCCGAGATGGATTCGGGCAAGCAGATCTACAAGGCCCAGATCATCCCGTCCCGCGGTGCCTGGCTTGAGTTTGAGGTCGACAAGCGCGACCAGCTCATGGTCTCCATCGACCGTAAGCGCAAGCAGAGCGCCACGATGTTCCTGCGCGCTCTTGGCATCGCCGTCACCAACGACGACATCATCGAGCTGCTCGGCAACTCCGATGTGATCAAGCGCACCCTGGAGCGCGACACCGCCCTCACTCGCGAGGACGCCCTCATCGAGATCTACCGTCGCCTGCGCCCGGGCGAGCCTCCCACCGTGGATGCTTCCCGCAGCCTGCTCGAGGGCCTGCTCTTCAACCCGCAGCGCTACGATCTGGCCCGCGTCGGTCGTTACAAGGTCAACAAGAAGCTCAACCTCACCACCGAGGAAGAGGTCACGGTGCTCACCGACGAGGATATCGTCGCTACGCTGCGCTACCTGCTGTCCCTCGCTGCCGGCGAGCAGGGCTTCAAGGTCGACGACATCGACCACTTTGGCAACCGCCGCATCCGCACCGTCGGCGAGCTCGTCGCCAACCAGTTCCGTATCGGCATGAGCCGTATGGAGCGCGTCGTCCGTGAGCGCATGAGCTCCCAGGACATCGACGAGATCACCCCGCAGTCGCTCATCAACATCCGTCCGATCGTGGCCTCTATCAAGGAGTTCTTCGGTTCCTCGCAGCTCTCGCAGTTCATGGACCAGGCGAACCCCCTGACCGGTCTGACTCACAAGCGCCGTCTGTCCGCACTCGGCCCTGGCGGCCTTGCCGGCCACAAGTCGGGCTCCAGCCGCCGCACCAACGTGCCGACGGCCGTCCGCGACGTTCACAACTCGCACTACAGCCGCATGTGCCCGATCGAGACCCCCGAAGGCCCCAACATCGGCCTGATCGGCTCGCTCGCCCTCTACGCCCGCGTCAACGAGTATGGCTTCATCGAGGCCCCGTTCCGTCGTGTCGAGAACGGCGTTGCCACCGACCAGATCGACTGGATGACCGCTGACGAGGAAGAGAAGCACGTCATCGCGCCGGCCAACACGCCGCTCGATCCCAAGACCAACGAGTTCATCACGACCGATGCCGAGGGCAAGATCGTCCGTCCGCACACCGTGATCGCCCGTACCCGCGACTTCGACGGCTCCTTCGGCGCACCCGCCGACGTGCCCGTCGAGGACGTCGACTACATGGACGTCTCGCCGCGTCAGATGCTCTCCGTCGCAGCCACGCTGATCCCGTTCCTGGAGCACGACGACGCCAAGCGTACGCTGATGGGCGCTAACATGCAGCGCCAGGCCGTGCCGCTGGTTCACCCCGCCGCTCCCTATGTCGGTACCGGCATGGAGCGTCGCGCCGCTCTGGACTCCGGTGAGGTCACCCTGGCCAAGAACGCCGGCGAGGTCATCTTTGCCGACGCCGCCAAGATTATCGTCAAGCATGCCGGCGGCATGGACGAGTATCACCTGGCCAAGTACCAGCGCTCCAACCAGTCCACCTGCATCAACCACCGTCCGCTCGTGCGCGTCGGTGACACCGTTGAGCAGGGCGAGCCTCTGGCTGACGGTCCTTCGACCGATCACGGCGAGCTCGCACTGGGCCAGAACCTCACCGTGGCCTACATGCCGTGGGAAGGCTTCAACTACGAGGACGGTATCGTCGTGTCCGAGCGCCTGGTGGCCGAGGACCTGCTGACGACCATCAATATCACCCGTCACGAGATCGACGCCCGCGACACCAAGCTCGGCCCCGAGGAGATCACTCGCGAGATCCCGAACCTCTCCGAGGACATGCTTGCCAACCTCGACGAGGACGGCATCATCCGCATCGGCGCCGAGGTCGGCCCTGGCGACATCCTGGTCGGCAAGGTCACGCCTAAGGGCGAGAGCGCTCTGACCGCCGAGGAGCGCCTGCTGCGCGCCATCTTCGGCGAAAAGGCGAGAGAG
>URWM01000179.1 GCA_900551655.1 uncultured Collinsella sp. | reverse complement strand
CAGCGTCAGATGTGTATAAGAGACAGGCCGTTAAGAAGTACTTTGAGGGCGAGTCGCGCCACGATTGGCCGGCAGATGTCGCGCGCTACAACGAGTATCTGATCGATGACAAGCGCTTCCACGACGAGGCCGAGCTGCAGGCGTACATGCAGTATCGCTTTGACCTTGCCTGGTGCGAGCTCATGAACTATGCGCACAAGAAGGGCATCGAGGTCATCGGCGATATTCCCATGTATGTCTCGGACGATTCGGCAGATGCGTGGAGCGAACCCGAGAACTTCTGGCTGTCCGATACCGGCAAGGCGATTGAGATTTCGGGCGCTCCGCCCGACAATTTTGCGCCCGAGGGCCAGGTGTGGGGCAACCCCACCTTCCGTTGGGTTCACATGAAAGAGAACGGCTACCGCTGGTGGATGGACCGTCTGCGTCGCGCATTCTCGCTCTACGACCGTGTGCGCCTGGACCACTTCCTGGGCTTCCACAGCTACTTTAGCATTCCCGCAGGTAAGGCCTGCTCCGACGGCCGCTGGCTGGCGGGTCCGGGCAAGGATCTGTTCCAGACTGCCTACGACGAGCTGGGGCCGCTCAACTTTATCGCCGAGGACCTGGGCTACCTGACGCCTGGCGTTCGTGCCATGGCTTCGACCTGCGGCTTCCCCGGTATGGACGTGCTGGAGTTTAGCGATTACGACGTCCGCTGCGGCGTGCATCCCACACCGGGCAAGATTCTGTACACCTCGACGCACGACACGTCGACGCTCGCCGGTTGGTGCACGCGCTCCTTTGCGGGCGGCGACGAGCCAAGCGGTGTTGAGGTGGCGGCCAAGCTTATGGGCGACGCGCTGGCAAGCGACGCTCCCCTAGTGATGATGCCGCTGCAGGATGTCCTAGGACTAGGTGACGATGCGCGCATGAACGTGCCGGGTGTCGCCACGGGCAACTGGACCTGGCAGGCCGATGAGGCCGACGTTGCGGCCGCCGAAGGCAAAACTGCACAGCTCCTGCGCAACACCCATAGATTCTGGGGCGAAGCGTGATAAAACCCCCGATATAGGGTACAGTTACAGCTGTTTGAATTTTTGCGGGCAGAGCGATCTGCCCGCTTTGTGCTGAAAAGGAAGTATTATGGCGCGCTACGATTACAAGTGCACGAGCTGCGGCAACGTGTTTGAGGTTGAGCATCCCATGTCCGAGACCCCCGAGGTCGTGTGCCCGAACTGCGGTGCCCCGGCGGCCAAGACGTTTTCGGCCAGCGGCATCAAGTTTGAGGGCAGCGGTTTCTACAACACCGACCAGCGCAGCGGTGGTTCCAGCACCACCGCCACCAGCGGCTGCTGCGCCAACTGCCCGCATAGCCACTAAAGACAAGCGGTCCCGCTACCCAGGATTCCTTATGAGTTGCGGTGAAATAGTTCCTGAATCAGCCCATCCAACGGCCAAATAGGAACTATTTCACCGCAACTTTTCTTTAGATCGGATTTCGGGCTGATACTAAGTTTGTAGCTTTTCAAAACTCTGCCGGATTACGGGGCTGAATTGACAACCTCAATCCATTCCGGTAATTTGCAAATCTCAACAACCCGTCTACCTGCGGTTTTATTTAGGCCATTTTTGCTATGGTCGGGCATCACCAATCTAGCCCCGTAATCCGCCCTACTTTTGATAACAGCAAGTATGAGTCGGGCTATTTTTCCCACTCTTTACCGCTTTTGCGATCTCCACTCGCACGACCTTCTGAGTTGCGGTGAAATAAGGACTATTTGGCGGCTAGAAGCCGCTATTCAATCCCTATTTCACCGCAACTTAGTAGTTACTTGTGGACTAGGCGGGCGCAGAAGTGGCCGTCGTAGGAGCCGGCGTTTACGGGGACGCTTTGGAAAAGCCCACGGTCGTTTTGACGTACGGAGACGAGCTTCTTGGCCTGGGCGAACTCGGGCAGCTGCAGAATTTGGGCTTCGGAGAGCGGCGCCACGGTAAAGTCAGCGCCCTCGGGAGAGGCCAGGAAGGCATCCACGACCTGCGTGTTCTCTTCATCAAAAACCGAGCAGGTGGCATAAATAAGCTCACCGCCGGCAGCAACGCGCGCGGCTGCTTCCTTGAGCATCGTCAGCTGTAGCTTGGGCAGCTCAGTCGTAACGTCGTTTTCGGTCAGACGCCACGGTATCTCGGGATGACGGCGCATGGTGCCGGTGCCAGAGCACGGCGCATCGATAAACACCGTGTCGAACAGGGCAGGCTCGCCAAGCATGGCATCAAACGACGTAAGCACCTCATTGAGCTCGCAGGCATCGCCCGACACCGTACGAACACCCGTTATACCCGCCTTATGCAGGCGCGCGAGATTCTGGTCACATTTACGATCGTGCAGATCGAGCGCGGTATGCTGACGCTCGTACCCAGCGCGCTTGGCCTGGCACATCATCACATAGGTCTTGGTGCCGCGACCGGCACCAATCTCCAGGCAACGCCCGGGACGGGTCGCCGCGGTAGCGATAAGCTGGGCGTTAAGGTCCGAGGCCACGGCCGCCGCGCGCTCAAACACACCCGACGCAACCGTGGCCTGCGCATCGACCGGCGCATGGCAACCCGGGAACACAGGCGCAACAAGCTGCGATAGGTACGGATCAGGTTGGGTAGCAAAGGCATTCTCGTGCAAGGCGAGCGGCGCGGGCGCCAGATTACCGGCAAAGTTGAGCGCGCCCTCGGGCGTATCGAACGAGGCCATAATACGAGCGCACAGCCAACGAGGAAGACCCATCAAACGCGAAAGGCGAACCAAACGGCGCTCGGACTCATCAGCACCCGCGGCGGCGGCAAAGTCCTCGACGTTGTCCGCGACCTTATGCAGCACAGCATTCGCAAGACCGGCAGCCGACTTAGCGCCGCTACGAACCAGCTCAACGCCCTGGCTCACGGCAACTCGGCCAGGGGTATGCAGGTAGAGCATCTCGAAGGCCGAGATGCGAAGCGCCATGCGAACGCGCGGCGCGACCTTTTTGGGCTTATCCAAAAACTGATCGAGCAACTCATCCAAAATACCCTGCGTGGCGGCAACACCGAGCGCCAAACGAGCGGCAAAAGCGGAATCGCGCTGGTCAATGGCCTTGGCGGAAGCACGGGAAGACAACACGTCGCGCGCATACATGCCGCGACGGTCGGCCTCCATCAGCACGTCGAGCGCAAGCTTGCGCGCGGGAGACAACTTGCTCATGACAGTACACCCCACCTAAGCTCGGCACTCTGCAGACCGGCAGCCCAGGCAGAAGCAGCCATGGCACGCTTGCCATCAGGCTTAACCTCGAGCAGTTCAACCGCGCCATCGGAAAGGCCCAGGTAAACACGCTTACTCTTGACGGCAACAGCGCCCTCGCCAAGCGACACATCAGCCGGCGCGGCATCGAGCACACGAACCGACTTGCCGGCAATCACACAACGGGCTGGCGCGGTATCGGACGAAGCGAGCACATGACGCACGCAATCGAGCGCCGCCATCTGCGGATCCAGACGCATCTCCTGCTTGGAAATCTTGGAAGCATGCGTGACGAGCGACTCATCCTGCTCGGTCCACACAGCGGTGCCATCGGCAAGAGAAGGAAGCGTATCGGCAAGCAGTTTGCCGCCAAGCTCACCAAGCTCCATGGTCAGCGCCTCAGCATGCTTACCGGCAACCGACGTAGACGCCTGGGCGCAATAAGCGCCCGTATCCACGCCATGTCCAATACGCATAATGGAAACGCCAGCAACCTCATCACCAGCAAGAATGGCACGCTGAATAGGAGCAGCCCCACGCCAACGAGGCAACAAGGACGCATGAACATTCATAATACCAAGCGGCGCCATATGCAGCACCTCATCGGGCAAAATGCAGCCATAGGCAGCCACACAGAAAATATCGGCATCCGTAGCCTTGAGCTGATCGATAACGTCCGGCGTCATACGATTAGCCTCAACGACCGGCAACCCCAGCTCAAGCGCCTTAGCCTTAACAGGAGAAGGCACAAGCTTCTTACCGCGCCCACGAACAGCATCGGGACGAGTAATAACAAGCGCAATCTCGTTCCCAGCCTCAACAAGCGAAGTCAGTGAAGGCACAGCAAAATCAGGCGTACCCATAAACACAATACGCATAAAGAACGTCTCCCCTCAACCAAAGCCGAGACGGCTACAAATAACAGCGGAAAGCCAAGTACCCAGCCCATCCGCAATAACAATTCAACAAGAACAAATATACCCAAAACCAAAGAAAGAGCCGCAATAAAAGCAGCTCTTCCAACAAAGCAATTATCAGCGAAGACGCCCTTCCCTGGCCCGACGGCACCCGGGCGAAAAGGCTGTCTCTTATACACATCTGACGCTGCCGACGAAGGCTTAGGTGTAGA
>URWM01000178.1 GCA_900551655.1 uncultured Collinsella sp. | reverse complement strand
CGTCTCGTGGGCTCGGAGATGTGTATAAGAGACAGTCACATATCCTATATGGGCAGATGAGCGTGGCGATGGGCGAGGCTGTGACCAGTATTGTTGCAGGCCGTCCGGATGTGTTCCTGTTTGGCTTTCGCTCGGTGTTCTACGTGCTTATGGCTGTGGCCGCTGTGGGCTTTGCGCTCGCCATGGTGCGTTTGGTGAAGATGCGCGCCCGCCATTAGTGCGTTGGGAGGCTGTCTGCCACGATTTGCGTTGTCCCAAAAAGACTGGTTTGTGGTGCGATGCGGCTTGTGGGGCGGGCGGGGGTCGGTCCGTGGTAGACTATCGAACAACGTTTATTAATCGCGCGGTATCGTTGCCGCGAGAAGGGGTTGCGCCATGCAGGAGCTTGAGGATCGTATTCGCCATGACGGCATCGTAAAGGCCGGTAACGTCCTTAAGGTTGATGCCTTCCTCAACCACCAGTGCGACGTTGAACTGTTCGACCACATGGGCGCCGAGTGGGCCCGTCTGTTCGAGGGCGTCGAGATCAACAAGATCCTGACGATCGAGGCTTCGGGCATTGGCATGGCTTGCATTGCAGCCCAGCATTTTGGCGGCGTGCCGGTGGTCTTTGCCAAGAAGGCCCAGTCCATCAACCTTGACGGCGAGCAGTATGCCACGACCATCTACTCCTTTACCAAGCAGAAGGAGTACCCGGTCATTGTGGGTAAGCGCTTCCTGTCCGAGGGCGACAAGGTCCTGATTATCGACGACTTCCTGGCCAACGGCTGCGCGCTTGAGGGCCTTATTAAGATCTGCGAGGCTGCGGGCGCCGAGGTTGCCGGCATTGGCATCGCCGTTGAGAAGGGCTTCCAGGGCGGTGGCGATAAGCTCCGCGAGCGCGGCTTCCGCGTTGAGAGCCTTGCCCGTATCGCCGAAATGGACTGCGAGAACGGCGAGATCACGTTCGCCTAAGCGTGCAACACAAGCGATTGGTATGCGATGTGACAAAGGGACTGTCCCTTTGTCACATTTTTTGTATGAGGGGAGGTGTTGATATGGATGAGAACAAGATGGGATGGCGCGAGTATGCGCGCTATGCCGAGATGTCGGTCGAGGAGTTGGCACGCGATTGCGAGGTACAGGTGTTTCGTGCGACGGGTCCGGGCGGACAGGGTGTGAACACGACGGACTCGGCGGTGCGCATGAAACATATCCCTTCGGGGATTGTCGTGACGGCGCGCGAGAGCCGCAGTCAGTTCCAGAACCGTAGTAGCTGCCTGCGTAAGCTGCGCGCTGAGCTTGAGCGTCGCGGGCGTCCACCGCGCCGACGCGTAAAGACCAAGGTGCCTCAGCGATCGCGCCAGCGCAGGCTCAACGACAAGCACTTCAACGCCATTAAAAAGGCCAACCGTCGCAAGCCAGGCGGGGAGGAATGATCTTCTCAATAAGTTGCGGTGAAATAGGGACTGTTTTGCGGCTTTAGATGCATAAACAGTCCCTATTTCACCGCAACTTAGGTGGGGCTAGCGGGTGGGGTGCCAGACGTGGAGAGCGCCGGCGAGGATGTCCACCTCGATGCGCGAGGCGACGATGGGCTCGCCGTCGGCCTGGATGGGGTAGTCGGGCTCCTCGAACGTGAGCTCGGCATGACGGCAGCGATGCATGCGAACCGGCGACAGCTTGGTATGGTGGCCGTCCTTGGCCGAAAGGAACATGGGCAGGGCGACCGCACGGGGGACGGGGCCGCAGGCGTAGCAGACGTCGAGTATGCCGTCGCACGGGTCGGCGTTGGGACAGATGCGATAGCCAGAGCCATAGGTGGGCCCCAGCTGGATGGCCATGATAATCGCCCGCACGCGCTCGGCGGGCGCGCCGTCAAAGCTGACCGTCATGGGGTAGTTGCGATAGCGCAGGCCAAACTGCTCAAGTCCCGAGAGGGTGTAGAGCGGAGCGCCGGCGAGGCCCGTCTTTTTGCGCAGCTCGGTGGTGCCCAGGCCGATGGCGGCATCGATGCCGACCGAAAGCGTCTGGTCGTAATACTCAACGGCAGCCTCGCCGCTGCCGCCCGCAGGGCTCCACGAGCGAATGCGCCCGATGTCCTGACGCTGCAGCTCGCAGGTGAGCAGCGCGCCAAAATCTTTGCCGGAGAAATCGTCGATACCGAGCGTTTGGGCAAAATCGTTGCCGGAGCCTACGGGTAGGACGGCAAGGGCGGGACGGACCGCCTCATCCTGCGTCATGAGTCCATTGACGACCTCGTGGATCACGCCGTCGCCGCCGAGTGCGATAATCGTGCGGTAGCCCTGGGTCCGTGCGGCAAGTTCCTTGGCATGTCCCATGCGCTCGGTAAGCACCAGGTCAAACTGGGATGAGCGCGCGGTCATGTCCAAAAAGCGCTGAAGGCGCTCGGCAACTTCGCGCGCCGCACCAGACTGGGCGGCGGGGTTGGCGATGATGAGCGTGCGGCCAAAATCAGTTGCGTGCATGGGGCGACTCCCGGCGTATGACGTGACGGTGCGGTCGCGCTCAGGTCGGATTGCCCCCGATTGTGGCTGCACGGCGATTATTACATCTACTCTATCAGGTCGTTGTGGCGCTCGATAGCATCTGCTACCGTACCGCCCTCATCCACAATAAGCGAACGGCGCTTGGGTGAGATGATGCGCTGGGCAGGGTACACGCCGCGGTGTCCGCCGGTTAGGTAGCTGATAAAGGCCACGATGACAAAGAACCCGGCGGCCGTGCCGTGGAACAGGTCGATGGCCATCATGCAGGTGGTGATGGGCACGTTGAGGCCGGCGCAGAACACGCCGAGCATGCCGAGAGCCGCCAGAAAACTGGGATCGAGCCCGGTAAGGCAACCGATCCAGCCACCGAGTGCCGCACCGATGCCAAACAGGGGCGTGACCTCGCCGCCTTGGAAGCCCGCGCCCAGGGTAAGCGCTGTGACGACCAACTTGATGGCTGCGTCCGCCAGGGTGGTGTTACCTGCAAATCCTGCGCCGGAAAGCCACGTGGAAAGGCCGGCGTAGTCCCAGGCGTCGAGGAGGGCATAGGCGGCCAAAACCACGAGTGCGCCTATGAGTGCGCGAATAAGGTAATTGGTGATAAAGCGACCGTACAGGCTCTTGACGGTTCGAACCGACCAGGCAAAGAGGCGTGCCGTCAAACCGAAGATAATGGCGCTGATAACAACGATGACAACCGTCCGTGGTGTCATGTTGGGAACGCTGGCGATGACATTCGCCTCGTACTCGGTTCCCAAGGCAAGCGACGTAAAGTAGCCGGTAAACGAGGCGACCAGGCAGTAGATGCCCGCGGTGTAGTCGATCTTGCCGATAAAGCACATCTCCATGCCAAAGAAAGCTCCAGCAAGGGGCGAGCCGAATACGGCGCCAAAGGCCGACGAGATGCCGGCGAGCATGAGGTCGTGGTGATCATGCTTTTTGAGGTGTGCGAGGCTCGAGACGTTGCTGGCGATGGTGCCGCCAATCTGCACCGCGGCCCCCTCGCGACCGGCAGATCCGCCCGTTAGGTGCGTGAGCGTGGAGCAGACGAAGGTAAGGACGGCCATGCGCATATGGATGAGGCGTGTGCTCAGAGCGGAGTCGATGACCAGGTTGTTACCGCGTTTGGCGGCAAGGCCGTGGTTTTTGTACACCCATGCGGTGGCAACGCCCACAACAGGAAGCAAGGCGTAGACCCACGCGTGGTGCTCGCGATAGTCGGTCGCGATATTCAACGAGGCCAAAAACGCCCAAGCGGCAACGCCCATGGCGAGCGATACGGTGACGACGAGCACGAGCAACTTGGCGCTCACGAGTAGGTTGCGGACGTTGCGGCGCGTGTCGGCAGCTAAGAGATGCTCGGAGCGAGTGAGCTGATGTCTGCCTGCCATGATGACGTCGTTCAGGGAGAAAAAGCCGCCGTCGTCGAGCGGCTGGGAATGATCCTGCGCCTCGTTTGCGCTTTCGGGTTTGTCGTTATGAGCCATACGTTCCTCTTTTAGGTTGCAACGCAAGCATTATAAAACGCGGTAAACGCGACGAGCCGGTGGGTTGGTTTCCATTCTGTTTCGCGGCCTGCAACCGACAGGTGTATTTGCGGGTACAGGCCGAGTCGCGGTCGTGCGTCGGGGGATTATACTGAGACAAGCATAAAGAATCGGCGCCCCTGTTGTGCGCCGTGACATTAAGAGGTGCATATGGCAGAGAAACTCATTCCGCTGGATGACGCACAGTCGATTGTCCTGTCGCACGTTGCTCCGACCGATCTCGTCGAGATTCCCGTGTGGCAGGCCGCCGGCCTTCCCCTGGCCGAGGACGCGGTGGCCGATATCGATATCTCGCCGTTTGCCAACAGCGCCATGGACGGGTATGCCGTGCGCGCAGCCGATCTTGC
>URWM01000177.1 GCA_900551655.1 uncultured Collinsella sp. | reverse complement strand
CTATCTCCACAATTAAGGGGCCCGGAGGCCCCTTAAAACACGTCTATTCCATAGAATCGAGCACGTAGACAATGCGGCCCAGTGCCTCCGCGACCGCATGGGCGCGAACACACGAACGATCGCCCTCATAGTGACAACGAATGGAGTCCACGACCGGCACTCCCCCATCGGTCGAGCGATACGCCCAGCCAATATAAAAGGTTCCAGCCGGATCGTCCTCGGTCCCTCCACCGGGTCCAGCGTAGCCCGTTGCGCTTACGGCTATATCGCTCTGATAGAGGTCCAGCGAGCCCGCGGCCATCTCACGTGCCGTCTGATGCGACACGGCGCTAAACCGATCGAGCGTTTCCTGCTCGACGCCGAGCACGCGATGTTTGATCTCATCGCAGTAGGTCACCGCACCGCCACGAAGCACCGCCGAGGCACCCGGAATATCGGCAATCGTCGAGGCAATCATGCCCGCCGTCAGCGACTCCGCCGTCGACACCGTCTCACCACGGGCACTCGCGCGCTCGACAATATCGCGCGCCAGCTCCTCGTTGTTTGCGGCGATCTGCAAATAAGACTCCGTCATACCCACCAGGACCTAGACCGAAAAGACGATCTTGCGACAGTTCCAGAAGTACTGGGCGCCCGAGACAATGGTCAAAATCACGGCGATGACGTACAGGAAGCGCGACACCGAATAGACACCGAGCAGCAGCGACACCGGACCCAGCTGAAGGCCGGCCATCGCAAAGACGCACAGATAGCCGCAAATGGAGACCATCGTGGTCGCCGTCTTGTACTTGCCGAGCTTATCGGCGGCAACGACGACACCGGCAGCACTCGCGACCATGCGAAGGGCGCTCACCAGAAGCTCACGGAACAGGATAATGAACACGGACCACACGGTCACCGCGCCAAAATCCAGGAACAGCAGCAGGGCCGAGAACACGAGCAGCTTGTCGGCGATGGGGTCCAAGAACTTGCCGAAATCGGTAATCTCGTTGCGCGAGCGCGCCAGATAGCCATCGACCTTATCGGTGCACGACAGAATCACGTACAAAATAAAGGCGGCGGCTGCAAGCGGACCGTCAAAGGTGCTCCAGTCCGTACCGGCAACGCTCGCGTGAGACAGGGCCGAGACGATCATGAACACCGGGATAAAGACGATGCGAACGCACGTCACGATGTTGGCGGGCGTCCAAACACTCGTCAGTTCCTTATTACTCTCGTTTGCCACGACGCTCTCCTACTCCACAACATGACCGATAAGCTCATAGCAGAAGCTATCGGTAAACTCGACGGTCAGAATATCGCCCACGGACGCCTCGCTGGCGTCCAGATGCACCGCGCCATCGGAATCGGGCGCCTGGAACCAGGCATGGCCGATCAGCTCGGCGCCATCCTCGGTCTCTTCGATACCGTCGACGATTACCTGGGCGCGCTCGCCCACATGTGCGGCGGTGGCGGCAAAACCGAGCGACTCGGCCAGGTCCATGGCCTCCTGGGCGCGCTCGAGCTTGACCTCCTCATCGACCTGGCCCTCCATCTTGGCGGCCAGGCTGCCCTCCTCACGCGAGTAGGCAAAGACGCTCGTGTAGTCAAAGCCGACAGTGTCCATAAAGTCGATAAGATCGCGGAACTCGTCGTCGGTCTCGGTCGGGAAGCCGACCATGGCCGTAGAGCGAATCACGATGCCGGGAATGCGCTCGCGAAGGTCGCGAAACAGATCCTCGAGCTCCTGGCGCGAACCGGAGCGACGCATGGCCTTGAGGATGCGCGCGTCACAGTGCTGCACGGGGATATCGATATAAGGCAGCACCTCGGGCGTATCGCGAATCGTCTCGATAAGCTCGTCGGTCATGCCCTCGGGCTGCAGATAGAGTACGCGGACCCAGACGTTGTGCGGGCGCACGGCCTCGGCGACGGCGCGCAGCAGATGCGCCAGATTGCGCGGCGAGCCCTCAGCGACGTCCTCGTCGGCAAAGTCGGTACCCCAAATGCCCGTGTCCTGGCCGATCAACACGATCTCGCGCACACCGCCGGCAACCAGGTCGCGAACCTCGGAGATAATGCTTTCGGCATTGCGCGAATGATAGCGACCGCGAATGTAGGGGATCATGCAGAAGCTGCAAAAACGATTGCAACCATCGGAGATCTTGACGTAGGCAACGGCACCCTCAACGGTACGCTTGACCTGCGGGATATAGGCAGCGATCTCGCGCTCCACACCAAGAACGTCGTCGATGACAGAGACGATACCGTCTTCCTCATCGGCCTTAACAAAGGCCGCGACCTCGGGAAGCTCGTCGGGCAGGTCATCGCCGTAACGAGACGGCACGCAGCCGCACATGACGATCGGGCAAGAACGAACGCCGTCCTGCACCTCGTTGGCAAGCTCGAGCGTGGTCTCGATGCTCTCGGACGTTGCAGAGGCAAGGAACGAGCACGTATTAACGATGGCGATATCGGCATCCTGCGGATCGAATGCCTCCTCGTAGCCCGCAGCGGTCAGCAGTGAACGCATACGGTCGGTATCGACCTCGTTCTTGGCGCACCCGAGGGTGATATAGAGTACGGAGCCCAACGGAGTATCCATGTTGGAGAGCGGTCCTTTCGAATGAATTAGCGGTAGTTGGTGAACTGCAGCGGCTGGCCGTAGTCCTGGTCGCGCAGGAACTGGATCACGGTCTGCAGCGCATCCTTGGAAGCAGAGGAAACACGCAGTTTGTCAGCCTCAATCGTCACCTTGACCTTGAGCTTCTGATCCTTGATGTCCTTATTAATCTTCTTGGCAGTCGTCTGGTCGATACCCTCGACGATATGACCGAGCACGCGCACGGTACCGCCCGATGCAGCCTGGGGCGCATCCCAGGACACGGCCTTAAGATCGATGCCGCGCTTGATGAGCTTGGAGCTCAGGACGTCGATGATCTGCTTGGAGACAAAGTCGGCCGGGGCGTTGATCGTAAAGAGCTTATCGCCCTTCGAAAGCTCGATGGTGGCGCCGGAGTCCTTCAGGTCATAGCGCTGGGAAATCTCGCGCGTGGTCTGCTGGAAGGCATTGTCGACCTCCTGCATATTGACCTCGGACACGACGTCGAAGCTGGAATCTTTAGCCATGGTTAATCCTTTCGCTTACGAGCGGCTTAGTAGCTGTCGTAAGAATAGTCGTCTGAATAGGGCGTAGTGTGCCCGTCGGTGGCAGCATCAGTGCCGTCCGTGGACTGGGCATCGGTTTCATCAGTTCCGTCGGTACTTTCGGTGCCATCGGTGCCGTCAGTGCTCTCGCCGTCCTTGGACTCGGTCGTCTCCTTCTTGGGAACGGTGATCGTCACGCGTGCCACGCCCGACGTCTTAGTGTCGTAGCGGACCTTTTCGCCGTTCTTGGTAACGGTGACATCGGAAGGCTTGGACGTGGTGATCTCGATCGAGGACTCGGGCGTGTACTCCTGCTCAAAGGGGCCAGTCGCCTGAGCGCCATAGACCGACTTGCCGTCGACCTTGACCTCAATCCACGCGGTCTTTCCCTTGGCAACGGAAACTTTGACCTTCGTGACCTCGTTCTCTTCCTTCTTGGCCGTCGTCTTGGTAGCGTCCGAATCAGTCGACTCATCCGTCGGCTCATCGGTGTCTTCGTCCTCGTCGACCGTTTCGGTCTTCTTAGAAGACTTCTTGGTCGTCGTCTTGGTGGCAGTGGGCGTCTCGGGCGTGGTCTCGGGCGCCGAAGATGCGCAGCCGCGCAGAAGCACCACGATGAGCACGATCAGCAGCAACGCCACGGCACCGATGCCGGCGTAGACGATACGCGGATCGAGCCCGTTGTTTTGAGGAGTACGGGATCCGCCGCGTCCACGACCGGAACTGCTGCGGCCGCCTCCCTGAGGCATACGACCACGATTGCTATCGGAACGGCCGCGATAGCCGCCCTGGCCCTGAAGGCTGCGCTGACCCGAGCGGGGCGCAAGTTCACCGCGGCCTTGATAGCCACGCTGGCCCGAACGCGGAGCCGAAGAGCGCTGGCCATACGGCTGTGATTGAGAGCGAAGACGCGGCGTCACCTGCGTGGTATCGGCATCCGCAT
The DNA here is from genome assembly GCA_900551655.1 of uncultured Collinsella sp. GTDB lineage: Bacteria > Actinomycetota > Coriobacteriia > Coriobacteriales > Coriobacteriaceae > Collinsella. The sequence continues at coordinate 317 of URWM01000177.1, read as the reverse complement.
AGCCACCGCGAGAGCGTCCGGTGGAGACACCACGGTGACCGCGATCGGAATAGCCGCCGTCGCCGTAGCCGGCACGAGGGTCACGCGCCACGCCGCGGGCAGCGGGAAGTGCACGGTCCTCGGGCATCGGCGTGCTGCGGAACCGGTCACGCTGTGAGCGAATCTCCTCGCCCGAACCCGTCTCAGTAATATAACCGGCCTGCTGAGGACGCAGTCCATAGCGGGTCGAACGACCGCCCTGAACCATCAGGAAGCGCCCGTTATCGACCTGTCTCTTATACACATCTCCGAGCCCACGAGACGTAGAGGAATCTCGT
>URWM01000176.1 GCA_900551655.1 uncultured Collinsella sp. | reverse complement strand
ACGAGATTCCTCTACGTCTCGTGGGCTCGGAGATGTGTATAAGAGACAGGAACCCTCTGGCATGGCTACTCCTCGACGGAGTCGGCCTCGACGGCCTCAGCAGCGTCCGCATCCTCGGCAAGTACACCGGCGGCAGCCTGAGCGGCGGCGACCTTGGCGGCCGCCTCGGCAGCCTGTGCCTCCTCGCGAGCGCGATCCTCGGCCAGCAGCTCTTGGTACAGGTCCTCGCCCGGCAGCTCCTCGCTGCGAGCGATTTTGCCCAGCACGCCATTGACAAACGACGCGGACTGGTCGGTACCATAAGCCTTTGCGATTTCGACTGCCTCGTTGATCACGATAGCGTCCGAGACCTCTTCGTCGGTGAGGAAGCGCATCTCGTAGACGGCGATACGCAGCAGGTTACGGTCGGCGCCGGGCATGCGCATAAGATCCCAGTTCTTGGCGACGGCGCGCAGGGCACAGTCGATGCGATCGATATGCTCGTAGGCACCGCGGCAAAGCTCCAGCGCATAGGGGTCGAGGGGACCCTTCGAGATCAGGAAATCGCCCTCGAGGACGCGCTCGAGCGGGCTATCCGTGGCCTCGGCCTGGAACAGCAGCTGCAGCGCCTGACTGCGGGCAAGCGTGCGCCCGCGATAAACCTTAAGGCTCAAAGGTTACTCCTTGGGGAAAACGAGGCCGTCAATGCAAACGTCAACGCGCTCGACCTCGACGCCCACCTGGGCATCGATGGCGGCGACCACGGCGGCGCGAACGGCCTCGGCGAGTTTCTTGAACGGATAGCCAAAGAACACCACGACACGCACGGTGAGTGCGAGCTTGTCGCCGATGACCTCGGCCTCGACCGCCGGCTCGGAAGCCGGGGCCTTGGACGAGAGCATCATGGAGACAAGGTTGGTGGCAAGGTCCTTGACGCCAACGGAGGCGATGCCCTCGACATCCGACACGGCGCGCGAGACGATGGCGGTCAGAACATCGGGCGAAATGCCGATGCCGTCAATCTTGATTTCCTGGGGCATGAGTCCTCCTAGAAGAGTTGGTTGCTAGACGCGGGAGACGAACTTGCCGTCGCGGGTGTCAACCTTGATGACCTCGCCCTCGTTGAGGTACATGGGGACCTGGATGACAGCGCCGGTGTCGATCGTGGCCGGCTTGGTGGAACCCTGGACGGTGTCGCCCTTAAAGCCCGGGTCGGTCTGGACGATGGTGGTCTCGATGAACATCGGCGGGGTCACGCCCATGAGCTCATCGTCGGCGAAGAGCAGCTGGCAGATGTCGTTCTCGCGCAGCCACTTGGAGTTCTCGCCCACCATGTCCTCGGGAACGGGAACCTGCTCATAGGACTCGTTGTCCATGAAGATGTAGTCGGTGCCATCGTTGTAGAGGTACTGGAACTCACGGGTGGTGAGCATGACGCTCTCGAACTTGGTGCCGGCGTTGCAGGTGTTCTCGACGACGCGGCCGCTCTTGATGTCGCGGGTCTTGTAGCGCACAAACGCGCCGCCCTTGCCCGGCTTGACATGCTGGAACTCGACGATGGTGTAGACCTTGTCCTTGATACGGAGACCGAGGCCGTTCTTGAAGTCGGCGGTAGAAATGGTAGGCATAGCGACCTTTCTTGTTATGGGCAGAACGCACAAGCGTCCAAATTACATACGACCGAAATTATACACTTGCAGACGGCGCCTGCAGCGAGCGCATAAAAAGAGAACGCGGGGCGCCCGAATCATTTCGAACGCCCCGCCCCAAACTATCTACGAAGTAGATTAGCAATCGATGACGTGGAGGTCATGCGGCGTCTTGGTGAAGGGCTCGTAGCCGTTCTCGGTGACCACGCCGTAGTCCTCCAGGCGCACGCCGCCCACACCGGGCAGGTACACGCCGGGCTCCATGGTGACAACCGAGCCGACCTCGATGATATTCTTGCTGCGGTTAAAGTTGGGCAGCTCGTGGATGTCGATGCCCACACCGTGACCCAGGCCATGGTTGTAGTAATCGCCATAGCCGGCATCACCGATGATCTTCTTGGAAAGCTTGAAAATGTCGTTGCCCTCGACGCCCGGATGGATGGCGGCGACACACTCCTCGTGGGTGCGGCGCACGAGCGCGTACAGGTCGAGCTGCTCCTGGGTAGGCTCGCCCATCACGACGGTGCGCGTCATGTCGGAACGATAATCGCAGTAGCCCGCACCGTAATCCATGAGGACGAAGTCGCCCTTCTCGATCACGCGGTCACTCGGCACGGCGTGCGGGTTGGCGGTGTTGGGACCGCTCGCCACGATGGAGCCGAAGGCCAGGCTGTCGGCACCGTTGGCGAACATAAAGTTCTCGAGCTCGTTGCGAACCTGCTTCTCGGTCATACCGGGCTTAATAAAGCCGAGCATATGCTGGAAGGCGGCGTCGGTGATCGACTGCGCATGGCGCATGAGCTCGATCTCCTCGGCGTCCTTGATGGCGCGCATCTTGCGGATGTCGTCGTGCATCAGCGGCAGCATACAGGCGACGGAACGGTCCTCCAGGCCGCGCTGAATACCCTGGTAGAAGTTAATCTGCATATCGTCCTCGACAGCACAGACACGGCACTTGTTAGCCGCAATCTTGTCCGCGACCCAGCCGGGGATGGTACCCTCGTCCATGTCGTAAACCCAGGGGCTGCCGGCGGGCGTGTTCTCCTCAAAGCTGTTGAGGTAGCGCGAGTCGGTATGGAACAGGCACTGGTCGGCCGTAATAAACGCCGCGTGCGGGAACTCGAAGGTGTAGTCGAAGACGCCCTTCACGCCCGTGAGCCAACGAAGATTGGCCTCGTCGCGCACGACGATAGCGTCGTAGCCGCGCTCAGCCATCAGGGTACGGACACGCTCGATACGACCGGCAGGACCGGCAGCAAACTCAGACATGCAGATTCCTTTCTTATTGTCTCAAAAAGTGCGGGACGGGTCTCAACCGAACGACGGAATCGCATGCGATCCGTAACCGATTGAAAACCCGCCCCTCAACATGATACGAAAGACGATGGATGTCAATAAATCTTAGAGAAGTTCTTTGCGAGAAGCCAAGTAGGCGTGAGCATGACGCTCAAGAACCTCGTCCTCAACGCTCGTTAGACGAATGGCGCCGAGTGCCGCGGGCAGCGACAACATACTGCGGTTCGAGCGGACAAACTGCTGCCTGCGGAACTCCTCGATATATGCGGCAGGCTCCAGATCGAAGGCAAGCTCCTCGATACCAAAGTCCTCCAGGCAGTCATCGACCTCAAAGACGTAATCGATATCGAAGTCGCAGGCGTCATGTGCTAGGCGCGCCTCAAAGCGCATGCCCTCGGACAACAGCTGGTAGGCAGGGACCTGCGAAGCGGCATCGCCCAAGCAAGCGCGCAAGGTACGCTCCCCCGTCTTGCCAAAATCGAGCGCATGGCGGGCGCTCGGGTTCGTGGCCATCAGTACGTCCTTGCGGGCAGTCTGAGACCACTGAATGGCATTGACAAGCGCGACCTCCTCACCCGCGAGAATCTCGGGGACGGTCTCAGTAAACTGATTCCAGCGGGACTTGCTGCTCGAAAGCATGGTGCCAACAAGTACCGCATAGCCGAGCTTGAGGTCCTCAGGGTCCGCCTCGCGAACAAGGTCGAGGTCACACACGACCAGGCCCGGCTCGGGACGGAACGCGATAGCGGGAAGCGCATTCACCGACGAGGCGACGAGCGGCTTCATGGTCGTCGCGACCGTGAGCATGGCGTCGAAGGTCGTCGGCAGCAGCGTGCACTCGGTGCGACCGCACCACTGGTTGGCGCACCAGCTAACAACCGAGCAGGTTGCGGCATCGCCAACGGCGACAACCAGATCGTCGCAGGTAATGCCGTTGGCAGACAGGGCGCCAAACATAGCATCAGCATCAGCCAGCGTGGCACCAGCAGGCGAAACCTCGAGGACTAGCGGCGACACGGCAAAACCGGCGTCGACCAGCGCATGCTCGACGACTTCACCAAAACGCTCGGATGTGGCGGTGTTCCAAACGACCATCGCGCGCTTAGGCTTGCCCACGGCCGAGGCAAACATGCGCGACAGTTCCTCAAACGCGCCAAGACCGACGCGAACATCGACACTACGGTTTTGGAAATTGATGAGTTGACGGCGAATCATAGCAATCCACGCTCCAAAAGCATCTCGGCACAAAGGTAGGAAACGTCCTCGAAGGACTTGTTGCGAATATCAAGGGTAATATCGGCGGCCTGGCGATACAGCGGACGGCGATGCTCAAACAGGCGCGCGGCATGCTCAGGCGAGCGAAAATCGGGGCGCGTGTCGGACCGACGAATCTGGCGAATCGAATCCTCGAAGTCGCCCTCGAGGTACACACACGTACCCATTTCGTGCATCAGCTCAATAT
>URWM01000175.1 GCA_900551655.1 uncultured Collinsella sp. | reverse complement strand
TATCAGCTTTGATAACTGCTATATCGAGGTCAACGAGTATCCGCGTGCCGATCATGCGACGATCGTGTGGACTGCAGACGGTCATCGCGAGGAGGTCGCCGCGGGCACCGAGGCTTACGCCCTATGCTACGAGATGGCTGACCTCGAGAAGGCCGTCGCCGGCGATGATTCCAAGCGTGAGCTTCTGGATTATGCTTCTGATGTTATGGGGCTGATGACCAAGCTCCGTGCCGATTGGGGAGTCGTCTACCCCGAGGAGGAGTAAGCGATGCTCGCGGAAGATAGGCTCAATGCGATCGTCTCGATGGTGCAACAGGCTGGCTCAGTAACGGTGCCAGAGCTTGCCGATGCCCTGGGTGTGACTGCTTCTACCATTCGACGCGACCTGCAGACACTTGACCGAGCGCACCGCATCGCCAAGGTGCACGGCGGCGCGACAAGCCTTGAGCGCGCGCACGTGACGCGCGACTTAACGATCAGTGAGCGCAGTGATCTCCATAACGACGACAAGGAGCGCATCTGCGCTCGCGCCGCGGCGCTCGTGGAGCCCGAGAGCTTTGTGTACATCGATTCGGGTTCGACGACGCTTAGGCTCATCGAGCATCTTCCGCGCCTTGACGGCGTCACCTATGTGACCGACTCCGTGCTCCATGCTCAGCATCTCGCCCTGCGCGGCATGCGCACCGTGGTGCTGGGTGGCGAGCTCAAGCCCGAGACCGAGGCGCTCGTTGGCCCCGATGCCTTGGCAACTCTAGACCGCTATAACTTCAACTGCGGCTTTTGGGGTTCCAACGGCATTGCTGCCGAGCAGGGCTTTACGACGCCCGATATCGAGGAAGCGCAAGTAAAGCGTATCTCGATGCGCCATACGGCCAAACGTTACGTAATCTCGGACGCCAGCAAATTTGGCATGGTGGCGCCCGTCAAGTTCGCGGACTTCCGCGATGCAACGATCATCACCGCGGGCGAGGTGCCCGCCAAGTACCAGGCGATGGAAAACGTCATCACGGTCTAGCGATGGGACAAGGCCAAAGCCACCACAAAGGTGCCTGTCCCCGCTGTGGTGGTTAGTAACGAAAACCGAGTAGTTTTCTCAATAGATAAGCGGCAACGTCCATTACGGGCGTTGCCGCTTTTGTTGTCTGCCGTTTTGTCTAAATCTGTAACAACTAGACCGTTAAAAGTAGGCTAGGTGTTACAGATTGAGATACTTCCGAACCTTGCCGTCGCTTTGTCTCGATCTGTAACATCTGGGACCGATTTTGACGAGTTATTGTTACAGATTGAGATTTTCCCTTGAGGGGGATTCGAATGTCTCGATCTGTAACGGATAGACCGGAAAATGGGTTCTAACTGTTACAGATCGAGACGTTTTGGGACCGCGGCTGAGCCATTGCGGCAAAGCCACCACAAAGGTGCCTGCCCTTTTTGGCAGGTTTTAGGGCTCCCAGGGGCAGGGGGCTTCGATGTGGATGTGCTCACCGGTTACGGGATGCGTAAAGGACACGCTGTGGGCATGGAGCATCAGGCCGCAGGGGCGCGGCGTTCCGTACAGGTCGTCGCCAACCAGGGGATGACGCTCGCTCGCCAGATGCACACGGATTTGGTGTTTGCGGCCGGTGAGCAACTCGACATCGATATACGAGCGCGTGGGCAGGCCACGGCGGCTCTTAAGGCGCTTGAGCACCTTGACGCGCGTCTGAGAGGGCTTTCCGCTGGCGCCGACACGCATCTTGCGGCTATCGTGGCGGTCGCGGGCGATTGGCTTGTCGATGAGCTTCTCGTTCCAGTCGATTTTGCCCTCGGCGAGCGCCAGATAGTGCTTTTCGAATGCGTGGTCGATGACCATCTGGTCAAAGGCGGGCTGCGTTTGTTTGTCGAGCGAAAACAGCACCAGGCCGGTGGTGTTGCGGTCCAGACGGTTGAGCGGCTGCATGTCAGTCGCGGCAAAGCCGTCGCCCATGGCCAGCAGCAGATCGCTGGCGTAGTCGGTGAGCGTGCGCTCGCCGGTGCCGTCGCCGTGGACGATCATGCCGGCGGGCTTGTCGATGGCCATGAGCCAGGCGTCGCAGTAAAGGACTTGAGGTTCTTCGTTCACGTGTAAGCCTTTCGGTTAGCTGATTCCCACAAACATGCAGCCCGAGGTCGCCCCGCGCAGACGGGCGGCGGGCTTACGGCCCGCCTGCGCCGCTTCGACGGCACGACGGACGCGGGCGACGGCACGGCCCACCTCATCCGTCTCGAGCAACGTTCCGTCAACCATGAGACGACGCACACCGGCATCGAGCAGCTGAGGAACCTGCGGCGTGAGGTCGATGGGGTAGGCATCGTACAGGCGAGAGCGGCCGTGGATGTCGGTGCGGACGGGCATGACCTTTCCGTCGATATTCTTGAGCGAGAGCTTGCGGGCACGCAGACGGCAGTTGACACAATCGTGGATGCAGCCGTTGGCAACCTGCAGAATGCAGTGTTCGCTCGTCATAACGCGCGGGCGGCCAAAGACGGTGATGCCCAGGGCTGCGGGCGCGGCGGTGCCAAGTGAGACGATCTCGTCGAGCGTGATCTCGGGCGAGAGCCAAAATGCGCCGGCTCCGCGCTCGGCAAGCGCCTCCATGCAGGGTATGTTATGAACCGGCAGGCAAGAGCGAATCTCGGCCGTGGCGCCAACCTGGGCGGCCAGGGCAAGCTCGGAGATATTGCCGACGGCGACGGTGGCTCCGGCATTGATCCAAGGATCGACGCGCTCGTGGTCGGCGGCGCGGCAGACCTCGTCGAGTACGGGCACGATACCCTGCTCAAATGCATCGGCAGGGGAGAGTCCGACGGCCTTGAGCGCATCGGTGGTCATGTAGATGCGCGCGGCGCCCTCGGCACGAGCTGCCTCGGCGGCTTCGAGCGTGGTGACAGCGGCGCAGATCTGCGGCTCATCGCGGTAATGCTCGGGCATGGCGCGCGTACATTTGTCGAGTACCGGCAACTCGAGCGTCTTCGCGCGCTCCTCGTACGGCGCCAGAATGGCCTCCTCCAATGCCTTACAGGCGGCGGCGCGCACCTTGTGCACGGCGGAGAAGCCCATACCGCAGCCGGCGTCGAGCGAAACGTCAAAGCTCGCTGCCTCAAAGGGCGAGGAGCCCATGCGGCCCACATGCTCAACCAGGTCTGCCGCCTCGACGGCGCGGGTCTTGGCGGCCTCGACGGTAAAGCCGGTGGCGGTGGCGGTGAGCGCGGGGTTGTCACAGCAGGTGAGTGTGACAGCAAACGGTTCGCCCAGGCGCGCCACGACGGACACATCAACAGCTCGGCGGCGCAGCACATCGCGCTTGAGCGCGGCGCCGGCGGCGTCGATGGCACGCTGACTGCGAATCACGCGGACGCGGCAGCCCTCGGGCATGCTGCGGGGCACGCGACATTCGATGATGTCGCCCGCGGCGGCATCATCGGCGGCAATGGTGGTCAGGAACTGGTCGAACTCATCGTCGTGGCGAAGCTCCAGCAGGTCGCCCTTGCCCACGGGCTCAAACAACTCAATGCGGGCGATGGCGGCGCGGCGACGGCGGTCGTCGGGCTTGAGGCCGCGCACATCGCGGTTGGCCGGGCGGCTGCCCAGCACCGTGCCCACAATCTGGCCGCGGTTGTTGGAACGCTCGTAGCTCATCATCTCGTCGCCCGAGGTGCCGTCCTGATAGGCATGCGTAAAGTCGCGGTTGAAGCAGCGTTTGAGCTGGCGCTGGCGGGCGGCTTCCTCGTCCTTGGCAACGGTGGCTCCGGCCAGCATGTCGTCGATCTGATGACGATACACATCGACGATGGAGTACACGTAATCGGGCGCCTTCATGCGGCCCTCGAGCTTGAGCGATGCGGCACCGGCGTCATACAGACGGCGAACGAGCTGTGAAGTGTTGGTGTCGCGCGGGCATAGAGCGCGCTCGCGTCCGGCAGGGGAGAGCGCGCGGCCGGTCTCGTCGATCAGCTCGTAAGGAAGGCGACAGGGCTGAGCGCACATGCCGCGGTTGGCCGAGCGGCCCGCCATGGCAAAGCTCGACAGCAGGCACAGGCCCGAGTAACAAAAACAGATGGCGCCGTGGCTAAAGACCTCCAGGTCAACGTCGGGCGCGGCATTGTGAATGGCGGCGATCTCGTCGATGGAAAGCTCGCGCGAGAGGGTCACGCGGTCAGCGCCCTGCTCGCGGCACCAGATAGCCCCACGGTCATCATGGATGTTCGCCTGGGTTGAGATGTGCGTCTCGATGCCGGGCATCGTGCGCTTGACCTCAAAGAACAGGCCCCAGTCTTGGATGATGAAGGCGTCGGCGCCCAGCTTGGAGCAGCGATGGATGAGTTGCAACGCATCGCCCATCTCGGACTGCTTGATGACGATGTTGACCGTGA
>URWM01000174.1 GCA_900551655.1 uncultured Collinsella sp. | reverse complement strand
CGAGATTCCTCTACGTCTCGTGGGCTCGGAGATGTGTATAAGAGACAGGATGCGGGCTCGGCGCTCTTGTCGTTGACTCCGTTGTCCTGGGACGAGGTCGCGTTCTGGGTAAGCTCGGGACGGAGCTGCTCGGCGCGGGCGGTGGCGATGCCTGCCCAGTCAAGCGGCGCGAAGGCAAGTGCGGCGACGCATACGGCGCCAAGCGCAGAAAGTGCCATGGCGGGCGAAAGGACGTGCGTCTTTGCCGTGTTGCCCTGCTGGGCGGGCTTGCGGGACCAAGGACGTTCGACGAGACGATAGAAGACCTCGGCAACCGTAAGGATCACCACAAGCTGTAGTGCCTGCTCCCAACAGGCGATGCGGGTAGTGCGGGTTGCGGGGTTCATAAGAAGCAGTAGGGGATAGTGCACCAGATAGACCGAGAATGAGCGCTGACCCAGCCAGACGAGCGGCTTGACCGACAACAGGCGACGCACGATGCACTCCGTATTCTGCACGCAGATGATGAGGAGTCCGGTGACGAGGGCAAGCAGCAAAAAGCCGCCGCGGTAGAGCCAGGCGCTCTCTCCGGTCAGCATGAGTGCGCCGGCTATAACGGCAACGAGCCACGCGATAGAAATCGCGTTGACCTTTGAGATGCCCTTGTTGGCGCCGGGGGTATGGATGTCACCGCTCAGCATCTCGCGCAGACGCGGCGCGGCGATGGCGGCTAAGGCTCCGCATAGAAGCTCGGCGGCACGGGCGTCGGTTCCGTAGTAGACGCGTGATGTGTCGGCGGTGGGATTAAACATGAGGACCATGGCTGCCGTCGATACAAGCGCGAATGCGATCGTGATGCCGATGGCGGTGTTGCGCGACCTGGTTTTGTTGCACAGCACCATAAGGATGACCGGCCATACCAGATAGAACTGCATAGTGACAGCGCAGAACCACAGGTGCGTGAGCGGCGAGGGGAGTCCCGCAGCGGCGAAATACGAGACGTTGCGGAAGATGTAGAACCAGTTGCTCAAAAAGAGTGCCGATGGCAGTGCATCCTGTTGCACCTTAGGGAGTAGGCTCGGGGCCGCGATGTAGGTGGCGACGGCGGTAAGCGCGATGGTCACGACGATCGGCGGCATCATGCGCGCAATGCGGCGGCAGATATAGCGCGGGTACGAGAATCCGTCGCGTGCCGTGGCTCGCATAATGCTTTTGGTGGCGAGATAGCCACTCAGCGTAAAGAAGAGCGTGACGCCCAAAAAACCGCCGGTCAGGCGGCTGGGACGAAGGTGATATAGGACGACGCCGGCGATGGCGAGGGCGCGGAGCCCGTCGAGCGCGACGATGCGTTGGTTGCGTTGAGGCGCGGCATGTACGGCGCCCGTGGGTGTGTTTTGCATCGATCTTTCCTCCAATGTCGACCTAGCAGTCTAGCGCTCTGCGCGGACAAAGGAAGGGGGTTCGTGCAGTTGAACAACATGCCGCGGGGCGATGCTTCGCTACGCAAAAGCCGCACCTGCGTTGATGCTCAGCTGCCTATATAGAAACGTTTCAGAACCTCTACATAGGCAAAAACAACAACACAGATGCGGCAAAGATGCACGGGGGGGGTTGAGCCTTTATGCGATGATGCTCGGCTACTTGGTCTTGGCAACCAGCAGCGGATCGCCAAGCTTGACGAGCGGATTGCCGCCGATAAGCGTGCCAGACTCGCCGACGTGGTCGATGCTCTTGAGGCGGTCGAGCTCAGAGACGATGACGGTCACGATATCCTCGTGGCCGGCGGCCTTGATGGCCTCGCGGTCGAAGCTGATGAGCGGCTGGCCCGCCTTGACCACATCGCCCATCTCGACAAAGCGGGCAAAACCCTTGCCGTTCATTTCCACGGTGCCCAGGCCAACATGGATGAACACGCGAAGACCGTCCTCGGTGATCATGCCGATGGAGTGGTTGGTGACGGTGGTGGCGCCGATACGGCCGTTAGCGGGGGCGTAAATGGTGCCGGTAATGGGCTCGATGCCGTAGCCCTGGCCGAGCATGCCCGAGGCGATGGTCTCGTCGGGAACATCACTCAGATTGACGAGCACGCCGTTGACAGGAGCGTAGATGACGCCTTCGCGGGTGGCGAAGCTTGCTGCGGGCGGAACGGACGCCTCGCCGGTCGAGGTGAAGGTGGACTTAAGCGAATCGAGCAGACCCATAGTTGCCTCCAACTTAAATAGGCGCATATCGCGCGTTTGGTTTGCCGGAAACGTTTCATATGTGTTTCTCGGCTTGGTCAACACCCCCTATTCTACGCTGCTCAGCGATACCTCTGAGCTGGGATTATGTGATATATCAGTTGAAGGGAAACTTATTGCTGGGGTGTTTCTGCGCCACGGGTTCAAGTGGGGTACGCTTGAAGACGAAAAACAAGGGCGCATAATTTGCGCGAAGGGAGCACATATGATTGTCGAGAACCGCGCGCTGTGGGGCGAGGAGCCGACCGAGGAATATCCGGCGACGTTTACGTATTTGGGTGCCGAGCCGCTGCCCGACAAGCCCAATGGCCGCCGCCCCGCGGTGATCATCTGCGGCGGAGGCGGGTTTACGCATATCGCTCCGCACGAGCAGGACCCGGTGGCGTTTGCATTTTTGGATCGCGGCTACCAGGCCTTTGTGCTCAACTATGTCACGAGTTCTACGGGTGACGTGAGCTTTCCGCACCCCCAGGCAGATCTTGCCAAGATGGTCGCCACGGTGCGCGCCAACGCCGACGAGTGGCATGTCGATCCCAAGCGCGTGTGCGTCGTGGGCTTCTCGGCGGGCGGCATGATCTGCGCTTCACTGGCAACGCAATGGAAGACCGGCCCCTTCGCGGCACTTGCCGGGTCACGTCCGGACGACATTCGTCCCGATGCCGTGGTGCTGGGCTATCCGCTGCTCGACTTTGCCTATGTGCGCGACATGCAGACGCGCGATCCGCGCATCGACCTGCGCGTGCCCAAGACGGGTGGCAAGACGGGGCGCGATTTGCTCAACGACTATCTGTCGATGGTGACGGGCGGCGAGGCGACCGATGAGCACCTGACCGACATTTGCCCTACCACGCACGTTTCGCGCCAGATGCCCCCGACCTTTGTGTGGGGCGTTTCGGACGACAAGACGGCGCCGGTCGCGCAGGTCTACCCGTTTGCGCAGCGCATGGCCGAGGAGGGCGTTGCATGCGAGATGCACGTCTTTGACCAAGGTGGTCACGGCCTTTCGCTCGGCAACGCCAACACCGCGGTCGACAACGAGGACAAGCAGGTTTCCGTCCGTCCCTGGATCCGCCTGGCCTTCCGCTTCCTGGAGCGCCATCTGTAAGAGGACGGACATCCCCTCAATAACTTGCGGTGAAATAGTTCCTATTTAAGGCCTCAACCAGCCCAAGCGGGAACTATTCCACCGCAACTTTGTTTTTTGATGCCCCGCCCGGAAGCTGCATCCCTGTTTTGCCCTTGAAGGCGGGATGCAGTTTCCCACGGGGCCTCGACTGGGAAAGCGCGTCCCGTTTCGAGCGGGGATTCCGGGATGCATTTTCCGTAAGAGGCCTGTTTGGGAAACCATATCCCGTTTCGAGCCAGAATTCTGGGACGCAGTTTCCCCGAGAGGCCTCATTGGGAAACTATGGCCCTGAACTCTCCTACCCGTTCCCCCTGCACCAATCTGCCGATTGAACGTTGTTGCATGTTCGCGCTATCATGCATGGATAAATTGGTTAGCCATGGCAAACGGTTAGCCATGGTGAACATAAATGCAACGCCCTGTGGGCGCCGGGGGAGGAACACGGACGTGAAGCTCGATACGCTCGAGATTGGAAAGGACGCCGTTGTCGCATCGGTGGCATCGGACGACCAGGCACTCCGACAGCATATTTTGGACATGGGCCTAACACCGGGCACCGAAGTCACCATGATGAAGTACGCCCCTATGGGCGACCCGCTCGAGATTCGTCTGCGTGGCTATGAGTTGACGCTGCGCAAGGACGATGCCGCTCGCATCGAGCTCGTGGGTGTTCACGACACCGATACGGGTCCGCGCGCTAACGCCGCAATCGGCACGACGGAGCATCCGGCCCTGGGCGAGGGGACGTATTCGCCCCGCGCGGCCAAGACGGCCGTGCCCGAGGGCGCACCGCTTCATTTTGCCCTTGCCGGCAACCAAAACTGCGGCAAGACCACGTTGTTCAACCAGCTGACGGGCTCCAACCAGCACGTCGGTAACTTTCCCGGCGTGACGGTCGACCGCAAGGACGGCACTATCCGTAACCATCCCGAGGCGAGCGTTACCGACCTGCCTGGCATCTATTCGCTGTCGCCGTACACGGGCGAAGAGATCGTCAGCCGCCAATTCATCTTCTGTCTCTTATACACATCTGACGCTGCCGACGAAGG
>URWM01000173.1 GCA_900551655.1 uncultured Collinsella sp. | reverse complement strand
GGCTCGGAGATGTGTATAAGAGACAGTAGCAGGGCTCGGAGTTGACCATCGGCTTTTTGGGATAGTTGGCGATAAAGTCCTGCGGCAAGTGCCAAGCCTCGGGCTGGCCCTCGTAGTTGTGGCCGGGCTGGAACATGTAAAAGTCCAGACGGTCCAGATACTGCGCCGGAATGGTGCGATTGCCGCGGTTGATATGCATGGTGCGCAGCGCCTCGGGCGCACGCTTGACGACCTCGTCGAGCGCGTCCTCGTAATAGGCAATCGCCTCGTCGCCGGCAAAATCGGTATCACCCGTCACCACGTAGACGGGGTCCAACTCGCCCAAGTTCTCGATGACGCGGGCAACGTGGGCACGAACCTCCTCACGCGGCATAATCTCGGCGCCGCAACGCTCGGCAATCTTGGCGCCCCAGGTGCCGGGCACGTAGTTGCACCACATGAGCACGAGTGCCGGACGAATGCCGTGCTCGACGGCAGCGCGGCACATGGCAGCAGCGCGGTCCCAGTACGCCTGGTTGGGGCGGGACCAATCAAAATGCACGCCGTCCTCGCTGGCATAGGGCCAAATACCCAGATCGGGGCAGCAGCGATCCCACTGCGGCAGCGTGTTGATCTGCAGCACGTTCATGCCCTGCTCGGCGCGACGGGTCAGATAGTAGTCCCAATCGGCCTCGGCAATGCTCGTAAACGCGCTCCAGCACGTATCGGCAAACCAAAAGAACGGTTTGCCCTCGCACAAAAAGCCATCCTGGCGACCGTTAACGGTCAGCTTTCCCAAACTCATCTGCATGTCCTTTCGTTTGATAAAGGAGTTGCGAACCGGCAGATTCTTTCGCGCTAACCCCGCGCGAAAGCCCCTGGCGCTTAGCAAGCCCCGGCGAGTAGGCGCCACGCGCCCCCAATCAGTCTACCTTGTAAGAAGGGCCCCGCCGGGCTTGCGCCTGACGGGGCCCTGTCGTGTAGGTAAGGTCGTATGTGACCGAATGGTTTGGCCTTAGGCCTCCATCTCGGCGAGCTCCTCCTTGGAAAAGCCAGTGGCAAAGACGACGGCTGCTGCGATGACAAAGGAGATTGCCATGCCGACGATAGCCCAGACGGTGTTCATCTGGCCACCCTGCAGGTAGTTGGTGAAGACCAGGAAGTTGGACGCACCGCCTGCGAGGTAGTAGGTAACACCCATGAGGCCGGAGAACACAGCGCCGATGGCACCGCCGATGAACATACCGAACATGGTGCGACGGAAGCGCATAAGGATACCGAAGAGCGCGGGCTCGGTGACGCCGCCGGCGATAGCGGAGATAACGTAGCCGATGGCAAGGGACTTCTCGTCGGGGTTCTTCATCTTGAGGAAGGCACCGAAGGTGCAACCCCAGACAGCGGCCATAGCGCAGTTGGTGGAAACGAAGACGAAGGGATCGTAACCGGCAGCGATGATCTGAACCTGAGCGAGCAGGATGACGGGCATGTGCATGCCGCAGACCACGAAGAGCTGCCAGAAGGCGCCGAGGACGGCCATGACGATCAGGATACCGATGCCGCCAAGGTCAGCAAGGCCGAAGAGGGCGTTAGCGATCAGCGTACCGATCTCGTTGCCGATCGGGGCGAGGACGATGAAGGCGATGGGGATGGTGACGATCATGGTGCAGAACGGCGTGAAGACCGTGGAGAGCACGTCGGGCATGACCTTCTTAAAGAACTTCTCGATGAAGTAGAGGACGGGCACCGAAAGGATGATCGGCAGGACGGACTGCTGATAGTTGGCAGCGGCGATCTGGATGCCGTAGACGGAGATGATTCCGCCACCCTCCTGAGTCGCGACACTCACGACGGACGGGGCCATGAGAGCGCCGCCGAGGAGCATGCCCAGGACCGGGGAGGCGCCGAGCTTCTTAGCAGCGGCATAGCCCAGGTAGATGGGGATAAAGGTAAACGTGGCCTCGTACAGGGTGGTGTAGAGGAACGTGTAGGTCGGATCGGTATCGGAGAGAACGCCGAGCATGGTGGGGCCGAGGACCGCGGCGATGGTGCGGAACAGACCGCCGGCCATGAGCAGCGGGATCAGCTGGGTCATGGAGCCCGACAGGTAGTCAAGGATGATGTTGGGCAGGTTCTTGAGCTCGAACTTCTCCTTAGGAGCGTCGAGGTTCTCGTCGACCGCGGCACCCTGCTTGACGCCGGACATGGCGACGAACTCGGCGAGCACCTTGGGCACGTTCTGACCGATGATGACCTGGAGCTGGCTGCCGGCGAACTGGCAACCCAGAACGCCCTTGACCTTCTTGATCTTCTCCACGTCGGCCTTGCTGTTATCCTTGAGCGTCAGACGCAGGCGCGTCATGCAGTTGGTGGCAACGGAAACATTCTCCGCACCGCCCACGAGCTCGAGGACATCGGTGGCAATCTGCTTATTATCTACTGCCATGGGACCCCTCCCCATATCTTCGTGTGCCTACCCAGTTGGACGTAGGCACGCCTTTGGTCCGGCGGCTATAACCCCTTACGGCTGCCGAACCCTTGGATACGCTGTCGTAAACAAGGTGTTTACTGAACGTTTACGGGCTTTAGTTTACACGGAGCGCCGAATTTATGGCAATTTTGCCGTCTACAGTCCGGTGAACGGTAGGAAATCGGGGGTGAACGTAATTGAATGCTAAGGCATCATATATTGGGCCGTTTATTTCAAAATGGTCATCTACGTGGGCTTTTATATAAGCTGGCACCACGATGCCTTGTTGACTCATCAACAAAAGCCCTGCTAGATAGTAGTAAACGAGTGTTTAGCAGTTCATTGAGCGTTTGATGCGACCGTTTACCGAGTTCATCTGCTAATTCTCTAATTCTGCTTTACACTAAATATGTTTAGTTTGTATTGCCGCAGATGCCAAGCATTCGCGGCGCAAGGGAGGCAGCTCATGGAACTCAAATTGTGTACCTACGCAACCGTCACCACCTTGGGCGACTTTGGCCCCTGGATCAGCAAGGTCGTACTCGACCTGCCCTGCACCGTGCGCGCCAACGACATCGACGCGAACACCTTCCATATATATGTAGAGCGTCACGAGCGCTCGGGCGAGGTTCTGATGCGCAAGGAGCGCGGCGCCGACCATGCCGCGCCCTCCGTGGGTTACATCGACATTCTCGCCGCATATCCGTGCGACGAGAACGGACGTAAGCTCGCCGTGGGCACCCATGTGGCGCTCGAGGTCGCCGAGCAGCGCCTGACCAAGACCATCGAAGGCGGCGTCATGGGCTCGCGCATGCTCGATGACCAGCTGCGCATCACGCAGCTCACAGCTCTTCCCGGCAACGACGGCGACGATCCCACCTGCGGCCTGGTCTTCGACACCTGCCGTGGCGATATCTGCCCCGCGCTCAAAGGCTGGAGCAACGCCGCGCAAAAGACCGCCGTCGACGGCATCGCGCTCGAATACGGCTTCTTTGAGCCCAGCTTTAAGGCCGAGGACTCAGCATGCTTCAATCCCTTCGCGCCCGAGGCCACGGTCGTGCCCCAAAAGGCCCCGCTCGTGGTGTACCTGCACGGCGCCGGCGAAGGCAAGGGTGCCACGCAGGGCGAAGGTGCCACGCGCGCCTATATCGGCAACCGCGTCACAGCCATTAGCCAGGCGCAGATCCAGCGCTACTTTGGCGGCTTTGCCTGGGTGCTCGTGCCGCAGTCGCCCACGTTTTGGATGGACAACGGCGTCGAGCAGCTTGGTCACTCCAACCAGAGCATCTACTCCCCCGTGCTCAAGGCGCTTATCGACGAGTTTGTCGCCGAGCATGCCGACCGCATCGACACCGACCGCATCGTGGTCGCCGGCCTTTCCAACGGCGGCTTTATGACCCTGCGCCTGTGCGCCGACTACCCCGATTTCTTCGCCGCGGGCCTTCCCTGCTGTGCCCCGTGGTACAACGCCACGGACGAGGACGTTGCCGCGCTCGCCAAGACGCCGCTGTGGTTTACGCACTCCAAGGGCGACGAGCTCGTGTCGCCGCAACAGACCGTGCTGCCGCTCACGGCACGCCTACGTGACGCCGGAGCCAACGTGCACCTCACCTACTTTAGCCATGTCGAGGACCTGACCGGCGTGTATCGCGAAGCCGACGGCTCGGCCAAAAAGACGTTCAACCATGGCGTGTGGATCCACCAATTCAACGACCTGTGTTATCAAGACTTCGACGGGGGCAACGTACTCATCGACGGCGAGCCGGTGGGCTGCTGGGAGTGGTCGGCCAGGGTCAAACGGTAATCCATCCCGGCGCGGGGACCGGGTGCTAGTTTTGCAAACGTCCTCGGGCATGCATGGGGCGGCGCCTTGCGCTTCGCGCTGCGCCGTCCCATGCCCCCTGACGCTCCTATTTGGCAAGGTGTTTTTTAGAATCCATTTTGCGCTCGGCCTC
>URWM01000172.1 GCA_900551655.1 uncultured Collinsella sp. | reverse complement strand
CCCGCGGAATGGGGAACGAATTAACGGGCGACGCGGGTGCCACCGTCGGCAGCGTTGGCCACAGCGGCGATCTCGTCGGCGGTCACCAGGTTGGAATCGCCCTTGATGGTGAGCTTGAGGATCGAGGCCGCAATGGCGTAGTTGACGGCGTCCTGCGGATCGAAGTCGTTGATGAGGGCATGGACGAGGCCGGCGTTGAAAGCGTCGCCGGCGGCAACACCTTCGAGCACGTGCACGTCGTGAGCAGGGGAGAACCAGTGCTCGCCGCTCTCGGCGTCATAGAGCATGCCCATCCAGATGGAGCGCTCGACGCAGGAGATGTTGCGGACGACCGAGGCGACCTTCTTGCAGCCGTACTCGGCGCAGATCTGACGGGCCATCTCGACGTAGGTGTCGCGCTCCTCGATGCCGTGGGCAAGGGAGCCAGAGACGCAGGTCATACCGAGGCCAGCAGGCGCATCCTCGTCGTTGGCGATGCAGATGTCGACGAGCGGCAGGAGCTCCTTCATGGTTGCCTGCGACTTCTCGGGCGACCACATCTTGCCGCGGTAGTTAACGTCGCACACGGTGGTGATGCCCTTGGCGCGGCAAGCGGTGAGGGCATCCTTGCAGGCGGCGGCCATCTCGTCGGAGACGGCGGGCGTTACGCCAGAGAAATAGAAGACATCGATGCCCTTGAGGATCTCGTCCCAGTCAAAGACGTCGCGCTTGGCCATGTTGATGGCAGAGTACTTGCGGTCGTAGACGCAGCCGTTGCCGCGCTGCGAAGCACCGACCTCAAACACATAGGAGCCAAGACGGTCGCCCTGACGCACGACGCGCGTGGTGTCGACGTCGTAGACCTTCAGCGAGCGCAGGGCGCACTCGCCCAGGCGGTTGGCCGGAACGACGGAAACGTAAGCGGCCTTGTCGCCCTGATAGGCCAGGGAAAGCGCGGTGTTTGCCTCGGCACCGCCGTAGCGGACGTCGAACTCGGTGGCCTGCTCAATACGCAGGTGATCTTTGGGCGAGAGCCTCATCATGATCTCGCCGAAGGTAAGAACCGTTTTACCCATGGTCGCGCAGCTCCTTCTTGCTCGTGCGTGCACCTTTGATATGGCGTTGGCACGGAGGTGCCAAGACGGTAGGGTACATCTTTGCACCTCCGTGCCAACGCTTGCCGAAATCGGTTTACGAAATCGGTTTCGTTTCGAGTTGTAGTATACTCATCTACAACGTTTTGCAAGCGAGATTTTTAAAAAAATGCCTAAAATGGCTCAGACTGCCGACAATTGGGAAACGGGGTGCGCTATGGCGCAGATGAGGATTAAGGACATTGCCGCCGAGGCGGGCGTGAGCCCGGCCACGGTCTCGCGCTATCTCAACAACCGCCCCGGGCAGATGACCGAGGAAACCCGTGCTCGCATCGCGGCAGTTATCGAGCGCACCGGCTATCGTCCACGTGCCGCCGCGCGCAATCTGCGCAGCTCGCGTACCAACCTCATCGGCGTGATCTTGGCCGACATTGCTAACCCGTTCTCCAGCGCCATGCTCGAAGGGCTTTCCGCCAGCGCCGCCGCGCGCGGCTGCTCGCTCATGACGGCCATTAGCGGCAACGACCCCGCCAAGGAGGCAGAGTCGCTCACCAGACTTATCGATGCCGGCGTGGACGGCCTGGTCGTCAATACCTGCGGAGGCAACGACAAGGCGATCGCCGAGGCTGCGGGACGCCTGCCCGTCGTGCTGCTCGACCGCGATGTTGCCGACGGCGGTGTCGATCTGGTGACCTCCAACAACCGTGAGCTGGTCGCCGGCCTGGTAGACGCCTTGACCGCCGCTGGCAGCGAGCGTCTGTGCCTGCTCACCGAGGCAAGCGACGACAGCCCCGTCCGTCGCGAGCGCGCCGAGGCCTTTACCGACGAGCTTTCGCACCGCGGCCTTGCGGGCGAGGTTGTCACCCTGGCCGATGGCGGCGCCACGGGCGTTGGCCGCTTGGACGAGACTATCCGCGACTATGTAGGCAAAAAGCTCGGCCTCATTGCCGTCGACGGCCTGGTCTTTCTGCGTCTGACCGAGGCGCTGACGCAGCTGGGACCCTCGTTGCCGGCGGGTCTCAAAATCGCGACGTTTGACGATTGCCCCTGGAACCGCGTGCTCTTTGGCGGCGTGACCACGGCCGCGCAAGACACCCTCATCATCGCCGAGCGCGTGGTCGAGCGCCTCTCCGAGCGCATCGACGTCGTTACCACTACGGTGGGCGACGCCGCAAAGCTCGCCCCCAAGCGCATCGAGGTCCCCGGCCACATCGAACACCGCGCTTCGACCTCGCGCTAACTACTCGTTCGCAACTGCCTGTTCGCGCACGTTTTTTGAGCGCTTGATACGCTTTAACCCTGCGGAAACATTTTTCTGCGATAGTATCTGCGATATAGACCAGTCGAAACCCGCCCGAAAGAAAGGGGAGCGACATGAACCAGCAGAACATCGATTACGTACTCCGCTCCGTAGAGCAGCGTGACATCCGCTTTGTGCGTCTGTGGTTTGTCGACATTCTCGGCCGCCTCAAGAACTTTGCCATTAGCCCCGAGGACCTCGAGGTCGCTTTTGAGGAGGGTATTGGCTTTGACGGCTCCGCCATCGAGGGCTTTGCCACGCCCGAGGAAGCCGACATGCTGGCGTTCCCCGATGCTTCGACCTTCCAGATCCTGCCGTGGCGCCCGAGCCACAACGGCGTCGCCCGCGTGTTCTGCGACGTGTGTACCCCCGATCGCAAACCGTTCGCCGGCGACCCGCGCGATGCCCTGCGCCGCATGTTCCGCAAGGCCGAGAAGGCTGGCTATCTGCTCAACGTGGGCGCCGAGCTGGAGTATTACTATTTCCCCGACGAGCACACCCCCGAGCCGCTCGACAACGTGGGCTACTTCGATCTTTCGGTGAGTGACGCCGCCCGCGACCTGCGCCGCAACACGGTCCTCACGCTCGAGAAGATGTCCGTGCCCGTGGAGTACACCTTCCACGCCGCCGGTCGCTCGCAGCATGGCATGAGCCTGCGTCACGCCGAGGCCCTGAGCATGTCCGACGCTATCACCACGGCCAAACTCATCATTAAGCAGCAGGCCTACGAGAGCGGTTGCCACGCCTCCTTTATGCCCAAGCCGTTGGCGGGCGAGGACGGCAGCGCCATGTTTTTGCATCAGTCGCTGTTCGACCACGACGGCAACAACGTCTTTTGGGGCGAGGACGACGAGAAGTACCACCTCTCCGACGTCGCCAAGCACTACATGGCCGGCATCTTGGCGCACGCGCGCGAGATCAGTGCCATCACCAACCCCACGGTCAACTCGTACAAGCGCATCACCACGGGCGGCGACTCCGTGCCGCAGTACGCCACGTGGGGCCTGCGCAACCGCGCGAGCATGGTCCGCATCCCGGTCTACAAGCCCGGCAAGCAGCTGTCCACGCGCATCGAGCTGCGCAGTCCCGACCCCATGGCCAACCCGTACCTGGTCAACGCCGTCACGTTGGCGGCTGGTCTGGACGGCATCGAGCGCAAGCTGGAGCTCCCGCCCGAGGCCACGGCCGAGACGCTCAAGCTTACCGACCGCCAGATGGTCGAGGCCGGCTACACGCCACTGCCGCGCTCGCTCAAAGAGGCGCTCGACGTGTTTGAGGACTCGCAGTTTATGAAGGATGCCCTCGGCGAGCACATCCACAGCTTCTTCCTCAAAAAGAAGCGCGACGAGTGGCATAAGTTTGAGTCTACGATCACCGAGTGGGAGATCAAGCACTACCTGGCGAACTCCTAATCGCTCTGGTTTGTCCCAGTACGATTGAGCTCATTTCCTTGGAGGCCGATATGTCCGAAAAGAGTGCCCTGTTCATGGCGCGCACGACGCGCTTCCACGAGTTTGCCCGCAGCTTGACGACCACCCTGGGTGTCGAGGTGAGCCTGGCAACCCCCGATTCGCCGACTGCGGCGCACGACTTTGACCTGCTGATCCTCGATTCCGATGGCATCCGCAGCGACCGCATCGATCAGATTGCCAAGTGGCTTGACGATCGCGGCGGTGTCCCCATGCTGGTGATCGTTGACGACGAGGCGCTCGGTACCTTGCGCCTGCCGAATCACGCGCATGCCGACTTTGTATGCCCCACGGCGACGCCTAACGAGCTCAAGGCTCGCGCGCAGCGCCTGATGGGCGAGGAGGAGACCGTCGCCGCCGACGATGTGCTCAACATCGATAACCTCGAGATTAACCTGGCTACCTACCAGGTGACACTCGATAACGAGCCCATTGACCTGACGCTGATGGAGTACTCGCTGCTGAGCTTTTTGGCGACACATCCCAACCGCGCCTACAGCCGCGAGGTGCTGCTGCACCTGTCTCTTATACACATCTGACGCTGCCGACGAAGGCTTAGGTGTAG
>URWM01000171.1 GCA_900551655.1 uncultured Collinsella sp. | reverse complement strand
GCGTCTGGTCCTGCTGGGCGACCTGCTCTATCACGGTCCGCGTAACGACCTGCCGCGCGACTACGCTCCCAAGCGCGTGATTCCGCTGCTCAATGCCTTGGCCGACCGCATCATCGCGGTGCGCGGCAACTGTGACGCCGAGGTCGACCAGATGGTGCTCGATTTCCCGGTCATGGCCGACTACGCCACGCTGTTTGACGAGACCGGCCGTGAGCTGTTCCTGACGCACGGCCACGTCTTTGGCGCCGGCATGCACAACAGCGTCGACCACGCGCCCGCGCTGCCCGAGGGCTCCGCGCTCGTCTACGGCCATACGCACATCAAGGTTAACGAGGCAAGCGCCGCGCACCCGGGCCTGTGGCTCTTCAATCCCGGCAGCGTGAGCATTCCCAAGGACGGTACGCACAGCTACGGCATCTACGAGGGCGGCGCGTTCCGTCACGTGGTCCTGGAGGAGGAATAACCATGGCGCAGCACATGGCTCAGCAAAATGCCGAGGGTTCGCGCGACCTGTCCACGCTGGTCGACGCGTCGGCCGAGCTGCAGCATCTGGTGCAGACTATCTGGCGTCTGCGTCAGCCCGATGGCTGCCCGTGGGATCGCGAGCAGACGCACCGCAGCATTGGCAAGAACATGATCGAGGAGGCCTACGAGGCGCTCGACTGCATCGAGGCGGACGACGCGGCGCATCTGCGCGAGGAGCTCGGCGACGTGCTCATGCAGGTGGTGCTGCATGCGCAGATTGCGGCGGACGCCGGTGAGTTTACGCTGGCCGATGTGGCACGCGATATCGACGCCAAGCTCATCCGCCGCCACCCACATGTGTTTGGCGATGCGGATGCCGATAACTCCGACGAGGTGCTCAAGATCTGGGACGAGGTCAAGCTTGCCGAGAAGGCTGCCAAGGACAAGGCCGTGGCAGCGGGCGAGGCTGCGTCCGAGGGCCTGCTCGACGGCGTGCCCACGCACCTGCCGGCGCTGATGCAGGCTCAGAAGGTGTCGCGCAAGGCGGCTGCCGTGGGCTTTGAGTGGGAGACGGTCCAGGACGTGTGGGACGAGGTAGCTGAGGAGCGTGCCGAGTTTGAGGCCGAGGCTCCCGGCTCGCCCGAGCGCGAGATGGAGTTTGGCGACCTGCTCTTTGCCCTGGTCAACGTTGCGCGCAAGGAGGGAATCGACGCCGAGAGCGCTCTGCGCGCCAGCACGGCAAAGTTCCGCCGTCGTTGGGCTGCGATGGAGCAGATGGCGGCCAACGCCCATGTGGATCTGGCTGAGCTTTCGACCCACGGCCTCAACGACCTGTGGGATGCCGCAAAGGCGGAGGAGTAAGACTGCGGGAACGACGGGCTGACACGCCTCATCGTTCCCGCTAAATTTTTCGAAAATCAAGTGTATCCCTCGGCTAACTTAGGGCATAATGCAAAAAGTGCGACACGGCTAACTTACGGAGGCGCACCGATGGTGCACGGTCGGCCAGTCGCTTGCATCAACTACGTTTCCAAGTGAGAGGGAGACAGCATGAGTGACATTTTGGACGTCTACGGTCGCGAGGTGCTCGACAGCCGCGGCAATCCCACCGTCGAGGTCGAGGTCGTGCTCGAGGACGGCAGCTTCGGCCGCGCGATGGTGCCTTCGGGCGCTTCGACCGGTGCCTTTGAGGCATGCGAGCTGCGCGATGGCGACAAGGGCCGCTACCTGGGCAAGGGCGTTTCGCAGGCCGTCGAGCACGTCAACAACGAGTGCGCTAACGCCGTCGTGGGCCTCGACGCCTTCGACCAGCGCGCCGTCGATGCCGCGCTGATCGCCGCTGACGGTACCCCCAACAAGACCAAGCTCGGTGCCAACGCCATCCTGGGCGTGTCGCTGGCCGTTGCCCGCGCTGCGGCCGAGTCGGCGGGTCTGTCGCTGTACCAGTACCTGGGCGGCGTCAACGCCCACCTGCTGCCCACGCCTATGATGAACATCCTCAACGGCGGCGTGCATGCCGACAACAACGTGGACTTCCAGGAGTTCATGATCATGCCGGTGGGCGCCCCGAGCTTTGCCGAGGGCCTGCGTTGGTGCGCCGAGGTCTACCACACCCTCAAGGGCGTGCTGCACGAGGCCGGCCTGGGCGGCGGCGTGGGCGACGAGGGCGGCTTCGCGCCCAACCTCAAGACCAATGCCGAGCCGTTCGAGTACATCACCAAGGCCGTGGAGAAGGCCGGCTTTAAGCCCGGCGTCGACTTCATGTACGCCATGGACCCGGCCTCGACCGAGTTCTACAACGCCGAGACCGGCATGTACGAGCTTAAGGGCGAGGGCGTTGAGTACACGAGCGCCCAGATGGTCGATTACTGGGAGAAGCTCGTCGACACCTATCCCATCATCTCCATCGAAGACGGCATGGCCGAGGAGGACTGGGACGGCTGGGTCGAGCTCACCCGCCGCATTGGCAACAAGGTGCAGCTGGTGGGCGACGACCTGTTCGTCACCAACACCGAGCGCCTCAAGAAGGGCATCGAGCTGGGCGCCGCCAACGCGATCCTGGTCAAGGTCAACCAGATCGGTACGCTCACCGAGTCGCTCGAGGCCATCGAGACCGCCAAGGAGGCCGGCTACGCCTGCATCGTGAGCCACCGCTCCGGCGAGACCGAGGACTCCACCATTGCCGACCTGGTCGTGGGCGTCAACGCCGGCCAGATCAAGTCGGGCGCCCCGTGCCGCAGCGACCGTATCGCCAAGTACAACCAGCTCATCCGCATCGAGGACGAGCTCGAGGGCAGTGCGCGCTACGCCGGCAAGGCCGCGTTCTACAACATTCGCTAAACAGGCGAATTTGGCGAGGGGGAGGCTGACTCGGTTCCGCCCCCGCCTTGGCTGGACGCCGCAAAGCGCTGTGGGCGCTGGGCCATATGGCTCAGCGCCTTTTTTATGTCGAGCAAAGGCTGTCGAAGGCGGTGTGCGCGCTCGTGCTATAACTAAAGGACTTAGCGCAAACAAACCTCAACCGCACAAGGCGCACATGGATCAGATTTACGACAACAGGTACTATTCCGCCGGTTCGCGTGAGCCGTCACCTCGCCGTGCGCATTCGGCGCCGCTCGGCGGGCCCGATTACACGGGTGCCGCCCGTCCCACGCATCGCACGGCAGGCACTTCGCACTCCCATGCTCAAACGAATATGTCGACGCATCGCCCGGACCGTCCGTCGTGCGCGACGTACGAATCGCGCTCCTCGGCTCAGTCGCACGATAGGTCGAGCAGGCCGTCGAGCCGTCTTTCGGGTTCGGACTTTATGCACTACGCCAACGACAACGCGGTGGTCAAGGCGATTTACGACTTTACCCACGGACCCCAGCGAGGGTTGTTTATCGGTATCGTCGTTGCCCTGGTGCTCGTGAGCTTGTATTTTCCCGTGCGCGATCTGTATGTGGCCAAGCGCTCGAGCGACATCTTGGCCAAGCAGGTCGAGATTCGCCAGCAATACAATGACGAGCTGCAAAAAAGCGTCGACAAGCTGCTCTCGGAGGAGGGCATCAAGGACGCGGCGACCGAGGACCTGGGACTGGTAATGCCCGGCGAGACCAAGATTGACGTGCTGGGCCTGGACGACGATTCGGACTCGTCGTCGAGCAAAAAGTCCTCGAACGCCAAGAAGGCCAGCGAAGTCGCCAAGGAGATCGAAGAGGTCGGCAAGGACGCGCCGTGGTACATTCAGACGCTCGATATGCTGTTTGGGTTTAACGGCGTCGAGGGCCAGACGGTCGTGTCCAACGGCAAATAGCGCCCGGAGGGGAGCCCGCAATGACAAATTGCAAACGATATAAGGTGGCCGCGATTGACCTGGGAACGGTGTCGTCGCGACTAGTGCTAGCGCAGGTCGAGGGCGGGGCGATCGTGGAATCGTCCAAACATACCGAGATTACCGACTTGGGCGAGGGCGTGGATGCGACGGGGCGCTTTTGCGAGGCGGCGGTCGAGCGCGTGCTTGCCGCATGCCGCATGTTTGTGGACGAGGCACGTGCCTTTGGGGCCGTGTGCATCTGCACCACGTGCACGAGTGCCGCGCGCGATGCGTCCAATGCCGCCCTGCTGCTGGACGGCCTGCGCGAGCTGGGGCTCGAACCGCAGGTGATTCCGGGTGAGGTCGAGGCGCGCCTGACGTTTTTTGGCGTGGCACACGACTTTGCTGGCGAGCGCATCATCGTCGCCGATTCGGGCGGTGGCTCCACGGAGCTCGCGACGGGCGTCTATGCGCCTGAGCGCGGGGTCTTTGCGCTGGAAGGGACGCGCTCGCTGGACATTGGCTGCCGCCGCGTGACGGAGCGCTTTTTCTCGGCGTTGCCGCCTGCGGACGGCGAGCTTGCGGCTGCCGCCGCGTGGGCGGGCGAGCAGTTCTCCGCCTATTTTGAGGGCCTGCCCAGCGACTTTGAGCGCGCCGAGCCCC
>URWM01000170.1 GCA_900551655.1 uncultured Collinsella sp. | reverse complement strand
CAGCGTCAGATGTGTATAAGAGACAGCCCTTAAAGAAGCTAGAAGCGCTGGCACCAATCGAGGAGAACGCGGAAGCGATATCGGCATGGGGTGTTGTCGAGGGAATCTCGGCCGAGAAATCGGTGTCACTCTCATAGGACACGCGCTGCGGATACTCGTCATAGTCTTCGTCGGCGGTCTCGTCTTCAACCTGTGCCGGAGCGGCAGGCGCCAGAATATCCAGACCGGCCGCAGAATCGAGCGCGGGCTTTACGTCAGACTCCGCGGCAGCAACAGGGGCAGCGACCGGCTCGGCGGGAGCGGCAGCCGCATTGGCCGCGGGCGCAGGCTCCTGTGCAACGGGAGCAGGCTCCGGCTCAAACGTCGGCTCCTCGCCCTCTTCGTAATCGAGCGTGCAGGACTCGGGAAGCATGCCAAGCGCACGGATGGCATCCGAACCAAAGCGGATGTTGCCGGCGGCATTGCGATAGAGCCTGGGCTCGGGCTCGGCAACTTCGACCACCACGGGCTCCTCCGCCGGCTCGGTGGTGGACTTTTCCTCGGTGGACACTTCGGCCTGGGCAGTCTGGTCTTGAGCCTCGGGCGCGATAACGCCGATCAGCGTCTCGTCGGCAGAGGCACCCTCAAAACCATCGATCTGCCCATCAAAAGCCTCTTCCTGCTCGGGCACATCGTCAGGCGCCACCGGCTGGCCAAACTCGTCCTCGTCGTAGGAAGGTTCCTCGTATTCAATGGTGTTGCCGTAGTCGTTTTGCTGCTGGGCCGCGGCATACTCGGCCGCCGCGCGCGCCATCTCCTCGGCGCGACGCTTCTGCTCGCCAAAATAGGTATCGAATGGAATGTCGTCGGGGAACTCGTTTTCGCCCTGATAGGGGGCAACGTTGTCCATGACACCGAGCATGGCGGCAACAGAGGATTTGTTGCACACCGCGCCAGACGTGTAGGGAAGCACAAAACGGTTGGAGATGATATTGGCGGCGTTGGCCAGTGCCACAAGGGAGGCCAGAATCGCGACAACCCACAGCAGTACCTTGAGCACGCCGGGAAGCGGCAGGATACGCAGGATGGCGACAGCCGCGGGCGCGATCGTGGCGACAGGCAGGAGCTTGGCGATGAGCGCGCGATACGGAGCGTAGGGCTCGCGAGCAAGGAGCTCGGCGCGGGGGGAATCATAGTGGGCCACCACGACGACCGGGCGGTTGCGCGGAGACGCAAGCGGGCCCGAGGCCTTGTGATAGGCGATGACATTTTGACTCACTCCGGTCTTTCCCAGGCGCGAAACCACGGGATGCCCCGTGCGCTCGAGCACGTAGAGCACGGCACCGACAATGGCCAGCAAGGTGCCGACCAAGCCAATGCCGCCGCCGATGCCCATCAGCAAGGCGCCGGCAAACGCCAGGATACCGGTAACGGCAAACGCCAACCTGCTGGGTGCGGGAGCATTAAATTCCTGCACCTCGGGGTCAAAGCCGTGGTTGCGGAAAATCTGAGCGATATCCTCAGCAGCCAGGCGCTCTTCTTCACTGCACGCCGGCGTAATGCCGGTGTTCTGCAGCAGGTGGTTAATATAGTTCTGGGTGTTCGCCATGTGCGCTCCACATCCATAATCCGACAAATAGGCCCAATGCATGCACATTAGAACCGTATATAGTCGAAAGTATACCCCGAGCGAGCGCAAACGACCGAATTCGGGGCATCTTAACGCCGCGAGCGGACAAGGATATAGCCTAATCTCCATATCGGACTAAAATCATGGCATCAAACGACCTTCTCATGCGAGGATTCTATGACGGCAATCGACGCGACCGCGACAATTAAAAAGGGGGCACCCGAGCCCGGTTTCGATAAAACGGCTCAGCGCATCCTCAACCTTTTCTTTGTGCTCAACAGTTCTCCCGAACCGCTGACGACCGAGCAAATCGTCCTGGATTCCGATTTGGGGTACGGCTCGGGCAATATCGACTCAGACAAGCGCAAGTTCCGCCGCGATCGCGACAAGCTGCTCGAACGCGGCGTCGTTATCAGGGAGGTTCGTGCTGCCGGAGCGCAGGAAACCGAGGAGAGCGCGTGGACGATCGACCGCGAGCACACGTTTGCCGCGGGCGGTCTCATCACCGCAGACGATGCCGACATCCTGCTCAACGCCATCGACCAGACACTCGCGGCAGGCTCATCCACCTTTGCCGCGCCGCTTGCCGACATTCGCTCCAAGATTGCCTACCTCACCGGCATGTCGACGACAGGAGAGGCACCGATCCGCCGCTCTCCCGCCGTCGATGCGGTATGGAGTGCTTTTGCCGAGCGTTGCGCGCTGCGCTTTTTGTACCAAAACGGACGCGGCGAGCAACGTGAGCGGACCGTTTGCGTCTACGGCATGTTCGAGCGCGAGGGTACGGCATACTTCTGCGGCCTCGACAATGCCACCGACAATATCAGAACATTCCGCTGCGATCGCATCATTCGCGCCTGGAGGCCTTCGAAAGGCTACGCCATTCCTGCGGATTTCAACCTCAACGATTACTTATTCTTTGAGTTCGATTTTGCCGACCGCCCACCCGTTGCGGCTACGTTCTCGTTTGCGCGTGAAGCGCAGGCCGATATGATCAGCGGTCTCACGCGCGGACGAGGCGGACTCATGCGCACCGAAGCAGGTTGGACATGGACCGTTGACGTGCGCGACTTTGAAGCCGCAGCCTCGTTTTGCATGGCCCATGCCATGGATGGCATGAGGCCCGTCGCCCCCGATTCTCTCAAGCGGGCGTGGAATCACCTCATCGAAAGGACGGTGCACGAGTATGCCCGTGCGTAAACTCACCAGCGAGCAAAGACTCTCGCGCGCCATCGACATCATGGAGGCCCTCTACGCCGCCGGCGAGAGCGGCATGACACGAACCGAGATTTGCAGTCGCTTTGACATCACGGGAGTATCGCTCGACGAGATTCTCGAGATCGTCTCGACGCTTGCGGACCGAGAATCGGGTGCACGTATTATCTGTGAACGCCGCGGCGAGTGCGTGGTCCTCACCGGTGACGCGGGGCGCGTGCTACCGCTGCGCCTGAGTGCCGCCGAGGGCGCTGTGCTCAACCATGAACTTGAATCATTGGGGATCGAGCCTCATACGGCAGCTCGGATTCGACATGCCCTTCTACCCGAAGAGCTCGGCTATAACCAGCGCGTCTTTGACACCGTCAACCACGGGTCGCACTGGCAGCAGCTGAGCTGCGCCATTCAGGACGGTGTTCGCTGCCGCATCTCGTATCGCTCGATGGACGATGCACGGCCACGTGAGCGTCTGGTCGACCCCTTGCGCATTACGGCAAACGGCGACCAAACATACCTGATTGCCTGGGACATCGCGGTCGATGAGCAGCGCACCTATCGCATGGATAAAATCGAGGGACTCGCCTTGACAGAAGACTCCGTCGTGCCTCATGCACCGGACGTCACATCCCTCCACGATTCCCTTGCTCGGACGCAGCGTAGCGCAAAGCTCTTGATGCCATTCGATATGGCGGAGCATCTGGACTGGGCCGGCATCACCCTAATCGAGCGCAGCGGGGCAGACATGGCAACGGTAACCGTGCATTATGGCTCCGAGCGTTGGCTACTGAGCCAGGTAATCGCAGCGGGCGGAGCCATCCGCATCTTGGATGACCCCGCCCTGTCAAAGCGTCTGTGTGATATGGCAAAGACCCTCGTCTGTCCGCTTTAGCGCCGCCGCTCGTGGCGTGCACGCCACAGTTGCAGATAGTGCCCGATCTGCGCCGATTCGATGCGCTGGTAGGAGCTCGTAGGCAGCGACGTTAAGAACTTCTTTCCGTAGCCCTTCGTCACCAGGCGCGGGTCGGCCAGAATCAGCACGCCGCAATCGGTCGACGAGCGGATAAGGCGGCCGGCCGCCTGCTTGACCTCGAGCACCGCCTCGGGCAGCGAATAGCGCGCCCAAGCGCGGTCTTCGCGCAGGTTGCGCTCGCACGAGAGCGGGTCCGTGGGGC
The DNA here is from genome assembly GCA_900551655.1 of uncultured Collinsella sp. Lineage (GTDB taxonomy): Bacteria > Actinomycetota > Coriobacteriia > Coriobacteriales > Coriobacteriaceae > Collinsella. Next base: position 470 of record URWM01000170.1, on the reverse strand, counting down.
TCGAGAACGGCAGCTTGGGAATGATGACGCAACGCAGCGTCTCGCCGCTGGCGTCGAATCCCTCCCAAAAGGCCTTAAGAGCAAAAAGCGACGAGGTCGGCTCGTTGATAAACCGGTCGCGCAGGCGACGAGGAGATGAGTTGCGCTGCTGGCAGTTGAGCTCCAGACCCGCACGGGCCATCTTGGGCTCAACGCGGGCGTACAGGTCTTCCATGTCGCGCCGATTGGTGAACAGTGTGAGCACCGATCCGCCCATGGCAAGATGGGCGTCGACCAGCACGCGCTCGAGCGCCGTAAGATAGCTCTCACGATCGCGCGGATCGGGGATATCGCCCGCAACGACTACAGCCATGTTCGAATCGAAGTCGTAGCTCGAGTCCAAGTGCAACGACGAGGATGTTGAAGCACCGATGCGATCGAGGCCGACCGCGTGGTTAAAGTGTTCAAAGCTTTTGGACACCGTCATGGTC
>URWM01000169.1 GCA_900551655.1 uncultured Collinsella sp. | reverse complement strand
GTCAGATGTGTATAAGAGACAGCTACTACTATCCCATGGCCGATGCGGGCGACGGCGCGCCGGGTGTGCTCTTTGGCTCCGAAATCAAGAGTTTCCTGGACTACCCGCACTTCCACAAGGCGGTCAACAAAAAGGCCCTGCGTCCGTACATGACGCTGCAGTATTCGGCAACCGAGGAGACCTTCTTCGAGGGTGTCTACAAGCTGCCGCCGGCGCATTACTTTACCGTAGACATCCCGACCGGCAAGATGAACATCGAGCGTTATTGGGATTGCGATTACTCCGCCGTCGAGAAGCCGTTCGAGGAGTACGTCGACGAGCTGGACGACGTCGTGCACGAGAGCGTCGAGGCCCATCGCATCGCTGATGTTAAGGTCGCCTCCTTCCTCTCCGGTGGCGTCGACTCCAGCTATATTGCCGCTTGTCTCATGCCCGATAAGACCTTCTCGGTGGGCTTCGATTACAAGAATTTCAACGAGACTAACTACGCCAAGGAGCTATCCGACAAGCTCGGCGTCGAGAACGTTCGCAAGATGATTACCGCCGACGAGTTCTTCGGTGCGCTCGAGGACATCCAGTATCACATGGACGAGCCGCAGTCCAACCTGTCGTCTGTGCCGCTGTGGTTCTTGGCCGAGATGGCGCGCAAGGACGTCACCGTCGTGCTTTCGGGCGAAGGCGCCGACGAACTCTTTGGCGGCTACGCCTACTACGAGGATACGGTCCCGGTGCGCAAGTACAAAAAGATGGTGCCGCTGCCCATCCGTCGCGCGCTCGGTAACCTGGCGCTGCATATGCCATACTTCAAGGGACATAACTTCCTGGTCAAGGGTGCCGAGATCCCCGAGAAGTCGTTCCTGGGCCAGGCCTTGGTATGGCCTGAGCGCGAGGTCGACGGTGTACTCAAGCCCGAGTACAACACCGGCGACGGCGCCTTTGAGCTCGCTGCACCCATCTACGCACGCGTGAAGGGTCAGCCCGAACTGGTCAAGAAGCAGTACCTGGACATGAACATGTGGCTCCCGGGCGACATTCTGCTCAAGGCCGACAAGATGTGCATGGCGCACTCGCTGGAGCTGCGCGTGCCTTTCCTGGATCGCAAGGTCATGGAGTTCGCCGAGCACATTCCCGACCGCTACCGCATCAACGAGAACGGCAACAAACAGGTGCTTCGCCACGCCGCCAACAAGTCACTGCCCGATGAGTGGGCCACCCGTCCCAAGGTGGGCTTCCCGGTGCCGATCGTCTACTGGCTGCGCGAGCAAAAGTGGTACGACTATGTCAAGGAGTACTTCACCGCGCCGTGGGCAAGCGAGTTCTTCAATACCGACGAGCTCATGCACCTGCTCGATCTGCACTTTGCGGGCAAGGGCGATTTCCAGCGCAAGATCTATACGCCGCTCGTGTTCCTAGTGTGGTACAAGCGCTTCTTTATCGACGAGGGCCAGCCTTCTGTTCAGGCTGCCTAGCCTCGGCTTTCGAATGCCTGCGCGTAACGGCTCCTCCGGGAGCCGTTTTTGCGCGAGCACGTTTCAGTTACTATGAAAACCGTCCCTGCCAAATGGCTGAGAAAGGCGAAAGATGCACCATTCGGATTCCGCGACCGTGACCACGGTCGATACGCTTGCCAAGCTTCTCGACGTGTGCGGCGAGCTGCGCGCATCAGAGCAGGTTGACGAGCGTACCGTGACCGGCTGCTCGTTTGATTCGCGCGCGGTCTCGGCAGGTGACGTGTTCTTTTGCAAAGGTGCTGCCTTTAAGCCCGCGTTTTTGAGCATGGCGCTCGATGCGGGCGCCGTCGCATTTGTGTGCGAGGAGTCGCTGGTCGAGTCTCTGGAGCCGCTGGCGCAGGAGAGCGGTGCTGCGATGCTGGTTGTTGATAGCGTTCGCACGGCCATGGCCCTGTTGCCGCCGGAGGTCTACGACCGTCCCGACCACGACGTCAAGATCGTGGGCATCACCGGTACCAAGGGAAAGACCACGGCCGCTTTTATGCTTCAGTCCATCATCAAGGCAGCGGGCGAATCCTGCGGCATGATCGGCTCGGTGAGTACCGACGATGGCATCGAGTGCTACGAGAGCACCAATACTACGCCCGAGGCCCCAGAGGTCTGGCGCCATATCGCCAACTGCCGCACGTCAGGTCGCCAGTCCATGGTCATGGAGGTCTCGAGCCAGGCACTCAAGTACCAACGCGTCGAGAATCTGCCGTTTGACGTGGCGTGCTTCCTCAACATCGGCCGCGACCACATCTCGCCGATTGAACACCCCACGTTTGAGGATTATTTTGAGAGCAAACTCAGGATCTTTGACCAGGCAAAGACCGCCGTGGTGAATCTGGGCACCGAAGAGGTCGACCGTGTGCTGGAGACAGCGTCGACGGCCGAGCGCTTGGTGACCGTTGGCGTCGAGCATCCCGAGGCAAGCCTGTGGGCGAGCGATGTGCGCATGGTCGGCTTTAGCATCGAGTTCAACTTGCATGGCCTGTGTGCCGACGAGTCCGAGGCGGGGGAGAAGATCCTGCTGGGTATCGCGGGAGACTTTAACGTGGAGAACGCGCTGGTCGCTATCGCCGCTGCGCACGAGATCGGCATCGGTATCGATGCCATCAAGAAGGGCCTCTCCAAACTTCGTGTGCCGGGCCGCATGGAGGTCGTGGAGTCGAAGGACGGCCGCGTGATCTGCGTCGTTGACTATGCGCACAACCAGCTTTCGTTCCGTTCGCTTTTCTCGTCGGTCAAGCGCGCGTTTCCCACTAGTCCAGTCATTGCAGTGTTTGGCGCTGCCGGCGGCAAGGCGCAGGAGCGCCGCGAGCAGCTTCCGCGCGAGGCCGCACCATATTCCGACCTGATGATTTTTGCCAACGAGGACCCGGCTCACGAGGACCCGATGAAGGTCTGTCGCGAGCTTGCCGAACATGTTCCCGACGATACGCCGAACAAGATTATCCTCGATCGCGAAGCCGCTGTGCATGCGGCGTTCAAGGCGGCGCGCGAGGAGTACGTCAACCCCGATGCTCCCACCATTGTCTTGCTGCTGGCAAAGGGTGACGAGGAGCTCATGCACGTGGGTGACGAGTTCGTGCCCATCGAGAGCGACCTTTCGTTGGCCAATCGCCTGATCGATGTTACCCAGTTTGACTAATGAACCATGATGGCGGCGGCGCCCTGAGTGCGCTGTCGCCATAAGCGTGTTCCCTCAATCAAAACATGCCGTCCAAGTCCAAACCCTTCTACGTAAACGGAGTAACCATGTCCCACAACACCCTGCCGACCGTTGCCGAGCTTTCGGGCGAGATGCGCGAGCGCTTGGCCAAGGTCAAGTACGTCTTTACCGACCTGGATGCCACGATGCTCGCACCCGGCTCGTGCGTGCTACGCGACAACGACGGCAACCCCTCGACCAAACTCGTCGAGGCCGTCGTGGCGCTCGCTCGCGCTGGTATTCAGGTGGTTCCCACCTCGGGCCGCAACCGCACCATGATCCACGAGGATGCGCGCGTGCTCGGCCTCAATTCCTACATCGGCGAGATGGGTGGCCTGGTCATGTACGACCTCAAGGCCAACGATTGGGAGTATCTGACCGGCGACATGCCCTACGACCCCTCTTGCGGCCTCACGCCGCACCAGGTGATCGAGCAGACCGGCGTGTGCGAGAAGATCCTCGCCCGCTGGCCGCACAAGATCGAGTATCACAACGACATGTCGACCGGCTACAAGTACCGCGAGGTCACCGTCGGCATGCGCGGCGACATCCCCGATGACGAGGCGCAGGCCATCCTCGACGAGGCCCGCTGCGGCCTGGTGTGGGCCTGTAATGGTCACCTGACGCATCTGTCCAAGCCGACGACGCTCGAGCTTAATCGTGTCGAGGACGGTCGTGCCTTCAACATCAATCCGGCGGGTCTCAACAAGGGCGTTGCCATTGCGCGCTTCTGCGAGCACCTGGGGATCGAGCGCGAGGAGACGTTGGCGCTCGGCGATTCCGAGTCCGACTTCTACATGGCCGATCACGTGGGCACGTTCTGCCTGGTCGAGAATGGCCTGACGAGCGCCGGCGCGCCCGAGTTCCTGGCTGCTTGCGAGAACGCTTTCGTTACGCGCGGCAAAATTGTCGACGGTTGGGCGGCGACGGCAGAGCTGCTGGTCGCGGCGCGTTCGTAGCGCGGCGTAGCCGCACTTGGACATGTCTTTTCGAGAGAGACTGGTGAGGTAATGTCCGATATCGAGAATCCGGCAGGCGACACGCGCCCGATTGGCGTGTTCGATTCTGGTTTGGGCGGTCTGACGGTTGCGCGCGCCATCGCGACGGCGCTGCCGCACGAGTCCGTCTACTACTTCGGCGACACCAAACGCTGCCCCTACGGCACGCGCACCGAGGATGAGGTGCGCTCGTTTGCGTTGCAGGCGGGCCGTTGGCTGTCGAAGCACGACGTCAAGATTATGGTCATCGCCTGCAACACGGCGACAGCCTGTCTC
>URWM01000168.1 GCA_900551655.1 uncultured Collinsella sp. | reverse complement strand
GAGCGTGGTTGGTTGCTCGTGGCGGATGCCGGCATTGCGGTGGGCCAGCATACTAACGTGTGCCTGGGTAAGCCGTGTGCCGACCCGGCGCTCATCCCGAGCATGCTCAACGAGAACGGCGAGTTCCATAGCAGCCGTACCTTCCGCGAGCATTTTAAGCGCGGTGAGGAGCTGATAGACTTCGACGAGGCCTGCATCGAGATCCGTGCGCAGCATGACCGTTTTGTCGAGATTGTGGGCCGCGAGCCCGACTACTTCGAAGCCCATGCTGTCATGAGTAAAAACCTTAACCGAGCGATCTCGGCGGTTGCCCAGGAGCTGGGCCTTAAGGAGCAAAAGGCGAGCTTCGACCCCACGGCGGTGGTGCGTTGCGGAGATACCGATCTGCACATGGTAATGCGCTCGATGAAGCCGGGCTACGAACCTAAAGAAGCAATCATGCAGACGGTTCGCGAGATGTCCGACGACGAGACGGTCGTCTTTGTGTGTCACCCGGGCTATCTTGATCGCTATATCCTCGAGAACAGCTCGCTTACGACCGATCGCACCAAGGAAGTCGATGCGCTGATCGATCCTGAGCTGCGCGCTTGGCTCGAGTCTCAACCCGATCTTCGCCTGATCGACTATCGCGACCTGTAAGAGCTCAAGCCAACACAAGGGGAACAGGCACCTTTGCGGTGGTTCTGGCGCCGTTGCCATTATGGCGGCGGCGCCTTTTTTGTCCGTGCGGCGCGGTAGAGTGTAGTCGGTTGAAATTTGCGTCCATCGAGGAGCTGCTATGAATGAGATCAAGTGTCCGCATTGTGGCGAAGTCTTTAAGGTCGATGCGTCTGGCTATGCGGATATCGTCAAGCAAGTACGCGATGCCGAGTTCTCGCGCGATCTTGATGAGCGTGTAAAGGCCGTCCAGCGTGAGGGGGAGCAGGCGTTGGAGCTTGAGCGCTCTCGTTCGACGGCCGCCCTGCAGGAGGTGGAGTCCCAGCGTAGCGCTCAACTTGCCGAGCAGAAAAACGCCGCGGCTCAGGAGCTGGCACAAGAGGTTGCCAAGCGCGACGCTGAGCTTGCCGAGCTGCGCGCCAAGCTCGAGGGCGCTGCCACAGAGCGCGAGAGTGCAAGCCAGCGCGCGGCGGTTGAGGCCCGTGCCGACGCTCAAAAGGAGAACGCCGAGCTTCAGCGAGAAATCGACAATTTGCGTGCGCAGCTGGAGCGCAAAGATGACGAAGCCAAGCTCGTCGAGTCGGTGGCGCGCAATGCTGCTCAAAACGATTTGGCTGCACGTGATGCTCAGATTGCCGAGCTGCAGGCCAGGCTTGCCGCGGCGGACAAGGCCCAGGAGATGGCGCTTGCCGCTGCCGCGGCAGAGTCGCAGCGCGAGCTCGATGCTGCTCGCGGTGAAGCTGAGCGCGCGCTTGCTGACTACCGCGCGACGGTACAGGAGAAGTTTTCCGCCGCAAAGGCTCAGTCTGAGCAGGAGGCCGAGGGCCTGCGCGCCCAGCTGCGCGAGCAGGAGCTGATGGCAAAAATGAACCTGTCGGAGGCGGTCGCCGCGGCGGAGCGAGAGCGCGATGAGGCACGTGCCAAGCTGACGAGCGAGCTGGCGGTGCGCGATTCTCGCGAGGAACAGGCCAAGGCGGCACACGAGCTCGAGCTTGCGCAGGCCAAGCGCGCGAGCGATGATCTGATTCGCTACAAGGACGAAGAGATTGAGCGCCTTAAGGACATGAAGGTCCGCCTGTCCACCAAGATGGTGGGCGAGTCGCTCGAGCAGCACTGCGAGACCGAGTTTAACCGCCTACGCATGACGGCGTTTCCCAACGCGTACTTCGAGAAAGACAACGATGCGTCCGAGGGTACCAAGGGCGACTTTATCTTCCGCGAGTGCGATGCGAGCGGCAACGAGGTCATTTCGATTATGTTCGAGATGAAAAACGAGAACGACGAGACCGCGACCAAGCACAAAAACGAGGACTTCTTTAAGAAGCTCGATCACGATCGTCGCCAGAAAGGCTGTGAGTACGCGGTGCTCTGCACGCTACTCGAGCCTGAGAGCGAGCTCTATAACGCGGGAATCGTGGACGTGAGCTATCGCTACGAGAAGATGTACGTGATTCGCCCACAGTTTTTCATTCCCATGATTACACTTCTTCGCAACGCCGCCATGGGTTCGCTGCGCTATAAGCAGGAGCTGGCGGAGTACAAACAGCAGAATATCGACGTCACGAACTTCGAAGCCAAGATGGAAAAGTTCAAGAACGACTTCGGCCGCAACTACGAGATCGCGAGCCGCAAGTTCCAAACGGCAATCGATGAGATCGACAAGACGATTAGCCATCTGCAGAAAACCAAGGAGGCGTTGCTGTCCTCCGAGAACAATCTGCGCCTTGCCAACAAGAAGGCCGACGATCTTACCATTCGCAAGCTCACATGGGGCAACAAGACCATGAAGGCCGCCTTTGACGCGGCACGCGGGGCTGCGCCAGAGACAAACGATGAGCCAGCCGAGGCGGATTCGTATGAGGTCGAGGATGCCGAGTAAGGCATAGCAGATAGTGCAAAAGCGGGGCCGCTGGCGATATTGCCAACGGCCCCGCTTGTTTCGCTCCAGTATGTTCGGCTAGTCCTCGAGCAGGTCCTCGATAAAGCCGACGCGGTAGTTTTTGAAGATGACCTCGCCGCCGTCTTGCGTGGCGTCCAGGTCGACATCGCCCATGATGCCAAAGTCGTGGTCGCCATCCTCGTCGGCAAAAATCTGGTGCACGTGCCACACGTGCTGTGTCTTCTCGTCGCTCTCGTCGATGGAAAACATCGCGGAGCTGCGGGCGTCGCCATCGGTGAGGATCTCCTCGTGCTGCTCGTGATAGGCATCGAGCGCTTTTTGCCAGCGGATCTCGCTCATGCCCCAGTCCTCGTCGAGCTCGCCGAGGTCGCGCACGTGTCCGCGTGCGGCAAGGGTTACGCGGCGGAAGAGCGCGTTGCGCACCAGCAGCGTGCAGCCGCGGCGATCCGCCACGACCTCGTCGATGCCCTGCGGCGGCGCGGCGTCGAGGGCTGCCGGGTTGCCGGCGTTCTCCCACTCGTCCACCAGGCTCGAGTCCACCGAGCGCACCACAAAGCCCAGCCACGAGATAATATCGCGCAGGCGCTCGTCGCGCTTCTCGATGGGTACGGTGCGGTCGAGCGAACGGTAGGCCTCTGCCAGGTAGCGTAGCAAAATGCCCTCGGAGCGGGCGATGCCGAGCTTTTGAATGTAGCCCTTAAAATCGCTCGCGCTTTCCAGCATGTCGCGCAGGACGCTCTTGGGCGAGAGCTGGTAGTCGTTGGCCCAAGGTACTTCCTGGCAGTACTTGTCGAAGGCGGCATCGAGCAAGTCCTCGAGCGGCTTTTCGTAGGTGACATTCTGGATGCGCTCCAGGCGTTCCTCATATTCGACGCCGTCAGCCTTCATTTCGGCCATCGCGCGGTCGCGCGCGGCGCGCTCCTGTGCGCGCAATACCTGCTTGGGATCCTCGAGCGTAGCCTCGACCATCGAGATGAGATCCATGGTATAGGTCTCACTCTCGGGGTCGAGTAGCTCCAGCGCGGCAAGCAAAAACGGCGAGAGCGGCTGATCGAGGGCAAAGTCCTCGGGCAGATCGACCGTCAGCGCATAGTCGATGTCTGGTGCGGCGTCAGCCGGAGCGTCAGGCGCGGGCGGCACCTCGGTGCGAACGACGACGCCGGAATCGATGAGCGTCGCGAAGATTTCGTCGGCGCGAACCTCGAGTTTTGCCTTTTCCTCTGGCGTTTGCAGGCTTGTCTCGATGAGGTCGTGTACGCGGGCTCGGGCATCGCCGCCCTGCTCGACCACGCTAATCACCATGGAGTGTGTGATGCGCAGGCGCGGCTTGAGCGTCTCGGGCTGCGTCTCGATCAGGCGCTCAAAGGTCTGCTTGTTCCAGGTGACAAAGCCCTCGGGGGCCTTTTTCTTTTTAATCTTACGGAGCTTTTTGGGGTCGTTGCCCGCCTTGGCCATGAGCTTGGCGTTCTCGATCTCGTGCTCCGGGGCCTCGGCGATGACCATGCCCTCGGTATCGAAGCCCGAGCGGCCGGCGCGACCAGCAATCTGATGGAACTCGCGGGCGCGCAGACGACGCATCTTGTAGCCATCGAACTTGGTGAGCGCGGTGAGCACCACGGTGTGGATGGGCACGTTGATGCCGACACCCAACGTGTCGGTGCCGCAAATTACCGGCAGCAACCCCTGCTGGGCAAGCTTTTCCACCAGCAAACGATAACGCGGCAGCATTCCGGCGTGATGCACGCCAATGCCGCTAAGCAGCAAACGCTTCAGCGTTTTGCCAAACTGGGTGGTAAACTTGCCCGCCCCCAGCGTAGCCTTGGTCTGCTCACGCGGCTCCTTGCTGCGTACGCCAAAGCTCGAAAGAGCCTGCGCCGAAGCGAGGGCGGCGTCTTGCGAGAAATGCACTATGTAAACTGTCTCTTATACACATC